>JBBTVQ010000099.1:0-3377 GCA_038063095.1 Patescibacteria group bacterium | reverse complement strand
ACTTGAGAGAGATTCAAAAGGCGCTTGAATTCTAATACGATACTAACGGTTCGTATCCCCTCGCATCGCAAGGATCCGGCGTGTGGCGCGACCATGTGCAAGATTACGGCAACAACGACAATTATATCGTGGGGTTGGCGCCGACCTATATACCCACGCTTCCGCGCGATCCGCGGTTTGACGAGGGGTATAAGGGGTATCTCTATAATTCAAACGGAACTGACTATATGCTGTTGGGACACTTTGATATGGAAACCATTGTCGGCGGCGACCCGTCTGCCGTAGGCAATCCCCCGCACATTCAGGCATTGGATCGCGTATGTTGTGTCCAGCCCACCATCGCCGTATATTCGCCTGGCGCGAGAAGTTGGTAGCCGCGCGGAAAATCATATATCGGCGCCCCAAACTAAGTTTTGACGCCAAAAAACTTGGTTTGGGGCGCAAAAAACCTCATTATTCAGCAAACTCACCTCTGATGCTTGCAAAAATTTCGTAGGCATGGTAGGATTGTAATACCTTTGACTCTCTCCTCTCTGTTTGAAGTCGGACTTCAAACATATTATTTCGCGCCGAGGTGGGCTGGACGGGAGCGGGCGGACCATCCAGCGGGCGCAAAAGCGCCCCGGGTCGCCACCCGCCACAGTTTTTTGATCGAGGCGTAGCCGAGAATATATGCGCGGGTGGCGAAATTGGCAGACACGTCCCGACTTCTACACGGGCAGGTGGTGGAACTGGCAGACACGTACGGTTCAGGGCCGTATGCCGCAAGGTGTGAGGGTTCAAATCCCTCCCTGCCCATCGTGTGTATTTACACTCTTATTATTCATCTTTTATCTCACTGCGAATCGTAAGTGTTGTTTATCTAAAAGATTTGCACTGATTTATCGTTCGCAGATTTTCCGTTTCTATGAGTATAGTATCATCTCCGACGTCCCGACCGCGGTCGGGACGCCGACAGTCGCGCCCGCCGGCGCACAAAGCCGCGATGCCCATGCGGCCGCGCGGCCGGGACCCGCGAGGGTTTACCGATGTCCGCGCGGCCCCCGCCATCCATAAAGGACAGTTGCGGTTTATTCCGTTGGGCGGCTGCGGGGAAGTCACGCGCTCCTGCTATGTCTACGAATACGAGGACGACATTGTCATCGTGGACATGGGGTTGCAATTTCCGGACGAGGACATGCCGGGCATTGATTATCTCATCCCCAACGTGGAATACCTCAAGCCGCGGCGCAAAAACATCCGCGGCATCGTCATCACCCACGGGCACTACGATCATATCGGCGCCATCCCGCACCTCATGGACGCCTTGGGCAATCCGCCGATCTATGCGACGGCCTTGACGCGCGGCGTCATCCTCAAGCGCCAGGAGGACTTCAGCCAGATGCGCGCGCCGGAGATTCACACGGTGACGCCGGAGTCAGTGGTGAACCTCGGCAGCATCCGCGTGGAATTTTTCCACGTGAACCACAACATCCCGGACAGTGTAGGCGTGGTCTTGAAAACCCCGGTAGGCACCGTGGTGCACACCGGCGACTGGAAGTTTGACCACACGCCGGTGAACGAACGCCCCGCAGACATCGCGCGCCTCACGGAGCTCGGGCGCCAGGGGGTGCTCCTCTTGGTCTCCGAGAGCACGGACGCGGAAATGCCGGGACACCAGATCTCCGAGACGGAAGTGCAAAAATCGCTGGAGGAGATATTCAAGGCGGCTCCCGGGCGCATCATCGCAGCCACTTTCTCTTCCCTCCTCACGCGCGTGCAGCAGCTCCTCTGGCTCTCGGAAAAATACGGCCGTAAAGTGGCGATTGAGGGACATAGTATGAAGCAAAATGTTGAGGTAGCCCAGGCATTGGGCTACCTCAAAGTAAAGAAGGGCACGCTGATTGAGGCGAAAGATCTGGACCGGTATTCGGATTCGGAAATCACCATTGCCTGTACCGGCGCCCAGGGCGAGGATCGCGCGGTGCTCATGCGTATTGCCAACAACGAGCACCGGAGCATCTCCCTCAAACATGAGGACTCCGTCATCTTTTCCTCATCGGTTATCCCGGGCAACGAGGCCACGGTACAGCGGCTCAAAGACGTGCTCTACAAAAAAGTCCGCAAGGTCTACCATTATGCCACCATGGACATTCACGCCGGAGGGCACGCCAAGCGCGATGAATTGCGCCAGATGATTGCGCTCACCAAGCCGCGGTTTTTCATCCCCATTCACGGCAACTACTTCATGCTCCGGCTCCATGCGGAACTCGCGGAAGAGATGGGGGTGGCCCGTGAGCGCGTCGTGGTCTGCGAGGACGGCGAGATCGCGGCAATGAACCGGATGGACATCAGGAAAACGCACGAGAAAGCGCCCACGGACTATGTGATGGTGGACGGGCTCGGCGTGGGCGACGTGAAAGAAGTGGTACTCCGCGACCGCCAGCATTTGGCGGAAGACGGCATCTTTGTTATCATCGGCATAGTGGATTCACAAACTGGCAGGGTGCGGACGAGCCCGGACATCATCTCGCGCGGCTTCATCTATCTCAAAGAGTCGCAGGAACTGCTCAAAGAAGTGCGCCAGCGGACGCGGAAGATCGTGGAAGAAGTGACGGTCGGCGGCGAGCACCCGATCAACTGGGCGCATGTGAGAGATGAACTGCGTGAGAAAATCGGCCAGTTTTTGTTCAATAAAACCAAGCGGAGACCCATGGTGCTGCCCGTAGTAATAGAGGTCTAAATCAGAAACGCCGACCTGACTTAATCACCAATCACCAAACCCGAATTCCGAAAAAATCACCAATACAAAATCCCCGTTTGGGCATTGGGTCTTGGGTTATTTTTTCATTATTCGGGTTTAAGATTTGAGTATTTTATGATACGGATTTTATGAAAATCCTTTTCAGCGGCATACAGCCCTCCGGCGTGTTGCACATCGGCAACTACCTCGGCGCCATCAAGCAATGGGTGGAACTGCACAAGACGCATGAGGCGTTTTTCTGCGTGGTGGATGAGCACGCGATCACGGCGCCGCAGGAGCCGGAAGAATTGCGCGAGAGTACGCTCACCACCGCCATGATGTATCTTGCCGCGGGCATTGATCCGGAAAAATCGGTAATTTTCGTGCAATCCCACGTGCCCGCGCACGCGGAACTTGCGTGGATTCTCAACACCATCACCCCGCTCGGAGAATTGGAACGGATGACGCAGTTCAAGGATAAAAAAGAGCGGCAATCAGAGGTCTATGCGGGACTCTTCAACTACCCCGTGCTCATGGCCGCGGATATTCTGCTCTATCAAACCGATGTGGGCCGGTGGGCGAAGACCAGCAGCAGCATATTGAACTTGCGCGATCGCTCGCCAAAAGGTTCAACAACCGCTTTGGCGAAACATTC
>JBBTVQ010000098.1:15767-16028 GCA_038063095.1 Patescibacteria group bacterium | reverse complement strand
GGCTGCAGCCGCCGCGTCCCCCGCGTCTCCTCCGCCGGCGCCCCGGCTGGGGCGCCGGCAGGCGCCTCGGCAGCGGATTGCGGATACGGCACCTCAAAAAAATCTTCAGAAAGTTGCCGCGTCTTCCTCTGCGTCACCAGCCGCATCTCCCCCTGCTTCTTCTTCCGTTCCTCCGCCTCCGCCCGCTCCCGCTCCTCAGCCTGTGCGTACCCGCGATGCCGCGCGCGAGGCCACCAGTACGACTGCCGTTGCCGGGGGGGT
>JBBTVQ010000098.1:0-15757 GCA_038063095.1 Patescibacteria group bacterium | reverse complement strand
CCGCCGCGGCGGCAACATCCACGGCAACATCCACGGCGCCGACATCGCCATGGCCCGTGTCTTCCGGAGGATCATGGGCGCCGGAAGTCGCTGCTGCGGTACCGGCTCCGTCCGTTTCCCTCACGGTCCGCGAGTGCGACAACTCCCTCTCGTCCTCCGGGTGCCTCACCGCGTCCACCACGCTCGCACTTTCTTGGGTCTCGGGCGCGTCCAATCTTTCCTACTACACTGTGACATGCACCGTGCAGAACGCCGCGTGTACCGGATTCAATTTTTCCAACACCACGGCAACGAGCACCTCGTATGCCGTGCCCGATGACACCGCGGTCTACACCTTTGCCGCGCGGGCTGTCGCAACAGACAATCAAGAGAGCAGTGAAGCATCGCAAGCGGCGGAAGTGGCAGGGCGTCCCGTGGTCATCAACGAAATCGCGTGGGCAGGCACCGGCTCAACCCAGACGCTTACAGCGGACGAGTGGATTGAACTCCACAATCCCACGGGGAAAACCGTCTCGCTCTCCGGATGGGTGCTGCGCTCGGCCACGGACAATAGTCCATACATTCCGCTCTCCGGCTCCATCTCCGCGGGGGGATATGTCCTCCTCGAACGTAGTCCGGACGACAACGCCGTCTCTGACATCATCGCCCATCAAACCTACACCGGCTCTCTGGTCAACACCGGCGAGCAGTTGGAACTGTCCCGCGCCTCCACCACGATGGATCAATCCCCGGCAACCGGCGCCTGCGGCGTAAACTTCTGGTGCTACGGCGACTCCGGCTCCTACAAAACCATGGAGCGGTTTGATCCGGAAGCGTCCGGCCTTGACTCTGCCAACTGGGGCACGTTTGCAGGCATCCTGGCCAACGGCACCAACGCTGACGGCGCCGCAATCTCAGGCACCCCGAACCGGAGAAACAGCATCAACTACTTTCCCGCCAACGCCGCGCTCGCCCAGGACACCACGCTCACGACCCGGCGCAGCCCCTACATCATCACCAGCACCTTCACGGTGCCCAGCAGCGTTATGCTCACCATTGACCCGGGCGTGGTGATCAAAATGTATAGTGGGTCCGCCGCGGTTAGTGTCAGCGGCAGCATCATGGCAGGGGGCACCAGCGCCTCGCCTGTGGTCTTTACGTCTTTCCACGACGACGATTGCGGTATCACCGGCGGGTGCGGCGACACCAATGCTACGTCGACTCAACCCGCGGCGGGCGACTGGGTGTCGGTGAAAGTGGCGTCTGGCGCCGCGAGTTCCACCTTTTCCTATACCACCTTCCGCTACGGCGGCGTGGAGGACGCCGCAGGCGCGCATTGGGCGAACCTTCGGGTTGAGAACGCGTCTACGACCGTGAAAAACTCCGTCATTGAAAAATCGAAAACATACGGCGTGTGGCTCAAAAACGCCGGGGGCGGGACGATTGAGGGAAATACCATCCGTGAAAACAACCGAAATATCTCGGGGCAAACCCAGGGCATCGGCCTGGTGTCTAGTGCCAGCAACGCCGCGATACGGAGCAACACGTTTACGCAAAATACCAAAGGACTGGTGATTGAATCCGGCGGGACATTCGCGGTGTCCAGCAATACATTTACTCAAAATACGGTCGCCGCCGTGGAGGTCTCCAACTCCTACCCCGTGTTTTCCGGCAACACCGCCTCTGCAAATCGCTGGAACGGCATTACGATTCAAAATTCCCAAACCCAGGACTATACGCTGGGCACCGATCTCCCCACTATTATCAGCGGCACCTATACGGTGCAGCAGGGTGCCACACTCACCGTGCCCGCTGGCGCTGTCGTAAAGTTTGCCACCTCCACGCCGAGCATCCTGTCCGTGGCAGGCACCCTGACTGCCGCAGGGACCAGCGCCTCGCGCGCGGTCTTTACATCCCTCCACGACGACGTCTACGCGGGCGACACCAACAATGATGGTTCGGCAAGCTCACCACAAGCAGGCGATTGGAGATACATCTCCTTTACACAGAATCTCGCGACCTCCACTCTTACCTATACCATCATCCGCTACGGCGGGGACAAAACCGCAAGCCCGGATGACGGCGCCATCCGCGTGAGCAACGCCTCGCCTGAAATTCGCAACACGACCATTGCGTCCAATTACGGCATCGGCGTCTATATGTCAGCCGCCACGTCCACGGTGATCGCGGATAGCATCATAGAGGAGCACCGCGATCTCACGAGCGAGACGTTTTACGGGCTGTTCCTCACGGCTTCTTCCACGCCCACGATCAGCAACACCCTCTTCCGCAACAACGAGGCGCACATCTTTACTGACAGCACCTCCACCACCACCGACAGCGGCGGGAATACGTACGTAAATGAGTAATGCTTATCGCACATCAAATGTCGCAAGCTTAGCTTGCGATTTTGCTTTATATAAGGGAGAAAGAGGCGATAATTTCCATTTTTGCGGTAAGCTTAGCTTACCGCAGGATTACCGCAACGCTTACGGTAAATTTGCCGCAAGAGCTGGGGATACGCCTGCATTACTACGAAACTTAGTCTCCATAGTAAGCGGTGAGGCGTTTTACATTTTTCCCCTGATTATCTATGATGGAATCATGGATAGGATCATGCCGGTTTTACGAACGTTCACAAAAGACACCGCGGGACAAATCGGGGAGCAGGTCGTGCTCATGGGGTGGGTTGCAGGGCGGCGCGACCATGGGAAGTTGATTTTCATTGATCTCCGCGACCGGTGGGGCACGGTGCAGGCGGTGTTTTCACCCGCGGATACGGCGTTGCTGGCCCAAGCGGATCAACTGCGGAGCGAATGGGTGGTGCGGATTGAAGGTACCATAAAAGAACGCCCGAAGGGCATGGAAAATCCGGCGCTAGCCACCGGCCGCATTGAGATTGCGGCAAAAAAATTGGACATACTGGCGGAGGCAAAAACCCCGCCGTTTGCCCTGGACACCGACGGCCTGGAGATCGGCGAGGAGCACCGGATGCGCTACCGGTATCTGGATCTCCGGCGCGAGCGGATGAAACAGAATCTCATCATGCGCGACCGCGCGATTGCTTTCATCCGCCAGTATCTGCGAGAGCGGGATTTTATAGAAATAGAGACGCCGATCCTCACCAAGTCCACGCCTGAGGGCGCGCGCGACTACGTGGTGCCCTCGCGCCTGTATCCGGGCAAGTTCTACGCGCTGCCGCAATCGCCCCAGCAGTACAAGCAACTTTTGATGGTCGCGGGGATTGAAAAATATTTTCAGATCGCGCGTTGTCTGCGTGACGAGGATACTCGCGGCGACCGTCAGCCCGAGCATACCCAGCTTGATATGGAAATGTCTTTCATTACTGCCGAGGAGGTTATGTCGTTGACCGAGGCCTTGATGACTGAAATGGTGCATACGCTGTACCCCGAAAAGAGATTCAAAACGCCGTGGCCGCGGATTTCGTATCATGAGGCGATGGAAAAATATGGCACTGACAAGCCGGACCTGCGTCAAGACAAAAATGATCCGGGCGAACTTGCGTTTGCGTGGGTCGTAGATTTCCCGAGTTTTGAGCGGGACAAACACACCGGTGCAATCCAACCTGTGCATCATATGTTTGTACAGCCGCGGGATGAGAGCGTCCCGCTGATTGATACCGATCCGCTGAAAATGATCAGTACCCAATACGACTGGGTGTGCAATGGTTATGAACTCTGCAGCGGCAGTATACGGATTACCGATCCGGCACTGCAGATAAAAGTGTTCAAGTTGTTGGGGATGAATGAAGAAAAAGCAAAAAAGGACTTCGGGCATCTCTTGGATGCGTTTTCGTACGGCGTGCCGCCGCACGGGGGCATTGCTCCGGGCATTGACCGTCTGCTGATGATTTTGCAGGGGGAGTCCAACATCCGCGAGGTGATCGCGTTCCCCAAGACCGGCGACGGCCGCGACTTGATGATGGACTCCCCGGCGGAGATTGACGCGGCGCAGTGGAAAGAATTGCATTTGAAAACGGACACGAAGTGACCTATCACGTGCGGCAGGAAAAATTTGAGGGGCCGCTGGAGGTGCTGCTGGATCTCGTGGAGCGGGAGCGGCTTTCCGTCTCCGAGGTGTCGCTCTCGCGCGTGGCAGAGGAGTATCTGGCGTATGTGCAGTCGCTCGCCTCCCCGGATCCTGAGGAGCTTGCCGGTTTTCTCCTGATCGCTGTGCAACTCATACTCATCAAGTCGCGCTCGCTCCTGCCGGGATTGGCAGTGCCGCCGGAGGAGGAGCAGTCCATTCAGGAGTTGGAGGAGCGGCTGCGCCTGTTGCAACGGCTGCGGGACGCGGGCCGCTGCATCAAGGATATGGAGCAGGCGCATCGGCGCCTGTACGGCCGTATTGCGTATCAGGGCATGGCCCCCGTCTTCGCCCCGCCACGGGGAGCGACGCCGGATATGCTTGCCGCGACGGTTGCCGCGGTTCTGGCGCTCATCCCCAAAGCGGAAAGAATTATTGAGGAGAAGATGCGGCGCGTCGTCTCTTTGGAAGAAAGGATACAGGCCATTCGCCGCGTGCTCCACGCCGTCACGGAGCGCGGATTTTCGGAGGTCGTGCGGGGCGCCAAAGAAAAAATGGAGATCGTCGTGAGTTTCTTGGCGCTCTTGGAGCTCGCCCGGCAGAAATTTGTGGACCTCTCGCAGGAGACGCCCTTTGCGGACATACGGATACGCAAGGTCATATCAAATTCGTATGAATGAGTTTGGTGAATAATGTCTCATTCATGCGGTTCGTTCACATTCCAAACTAAGTTTTTTAGCGTCAAAACTTAGTTTGGGATGTGAACGGCAGAGCGCCGGGATCTATTATTCATCAAACTTATGAATGAACATCGCGAAATGGACGCGGCGTCCGCCATTGAGAGTATCCTCTTTGTCCACGGGGAGCCGCTGACGGAAAAACGGATCGCCGCAATTTTGGAAGTACCGAAGACGGAGGTTGCCGCGGGGCTGGCCGGACTGTCGCGACGCCTCGCGGGCAGGGGATTAGCGCTCATTGAACACGCGGGCGCGTGGCAGCTGGTAACGCATCCGGACTGCGCGCGTTTTGTGGAGGCGCTGGGCCGCCACCAGCACGCGGAAGAACTCTCGCGCGCGGCATTGGAGACGCTCGCCATCGTGGCGTACCGGGGACCGCTCACGCGCGTGGAGGTAGAATATATCCGTGGCGTCCAGTCCTCATTTTCGCTCCGCACCCTGCTACTCCGCGGGCTCGTGGAGCGCGCGGAACACCAGGACGGCGCGCGCTCGTTTGTCTACAGCGTCAGCATGGATTTTCTCAAGTATCTGGGGCTTGCGCGCCTGTCGGATCTGCCCGATTATGAATCATTGAGGAGATCTGTGGAGACGGAGCCGTCTCCGCCGGGCATATCCGCTGAGAAAGTGTCTGAACCCAATGAATGACGCTGCGGCAAAACAGAAATTGTTGCTTCCGCTTCTGTGTGGGCTTTTTTTGTCTGTGGCGGTGCTCTCGTCCGTGGTCGGGGAGATGCCGCGCGGGACGCCGCGGGGCCTAGCTGCGGTCGCACCCGCGGTCTCGGAGCCGGCGCTCTCGGCAGAGGCGTACATCGTGCGCTTTGCCGGGGATACGACGCCGCTCTTGGGGCGGCGAATAGATAAGCCGACTGCCCCGGCGAGTTTGACCAAACTCATGACCGCCGCGGTTGCCGCGGAAAAACTCTCTGCCGCGGATACGGGCGTCCTGTCCGCGTATGCCAAAGAGGTGGAGGAGCGGAGAAGCCCGGCCAAAACGGGCGAGGAGTTCTCGCGCGACGACCTGCTCCGTCTCTCGCTCGTCATGTCCGCCAACGACGCGGCGCTGGCCTTGGCCGAGCGCGTCGGGGAATACGCAAGCGCCTTTTCTTCCCCGGAGCGCGCGGCTGCCTTCGTGCGGCTGATGAATGCCAAGGCGCGGATCCTGGGGATGGAAGAGACGCATTTTGAAAACCCGACGGGGCTGGACGCGCCGGGGCATCTGTCCACTGCCAATGACTTGGCGCGGCTCGCCGAGTACATCCTGCGCCGGCATCCGCGGCTATGGGAGATGACGCGGGCAGAGGAAGTACCAGTGACGGCATTGAATCACGCGGTCTATACGATCGCAACGAGCAATGATCTGCTCCGAGAATTTCCCGCGCTTATCGGCGGCAAGACCGGACTCACGGATCATGCAAAGGAAGCATTACTTTTGTTGTATCCGGTGGCGCCCAACCGGACTGCCATCATCGTGATTCTCCGCTCCGAAGATCGCTTCGGCGACGGGAGGAAGATCATCCACTGGCTTGAGGAAAATTTCTGACTCGTGTGCGGCAAACCGGCTTGATGAGGCGGGTGAGGTAAAAGGTATGGCCACAGAGGATCTGCAAAAAATTCAAAAGGAATCCACGGAGCAGGCGCTGCCCCAGCAGAAGCGCGTGCTCTCGGCCGCGGATAAGATTCGGCGCAAGACGAGCAACTTGCCGGATCCGGTCCACCCGCCGATGGCGTGGAAAGACGGCAAGGGGTATGACCATATCTTCCCGTGGATTCATCTGCCGCGTTTGCATCCACGCAATAGCGGCGACACGATCATTTTCAACGACCAGAAATCACCGGCAAATCAGCTTATATTGGGCGATAACTTGGAGGTTCTCCGCACCATGCCCACGGAGTCCATTGACCTTATCTACATTGACCCGCCGTTTTTCTCCGGCAGAAATTACAATGTGATCTGGGGCGATACCAACGAGGTGCGCTCGTTTTACGATATTTGGGAGGGCGGGATTGACACATATCTGGTGTGGCTCAACGCCCGGCTCTGGGAAATGCGCCGCGTTCTCAAAAAAACCGGTTCAATCTATGTTCACTGCGACTGGCACGCGAGCCACTACATCAAAACCGAAATGGATAAGATTTTCGGGTATGAGAATTTTAGAAATGAAATTGCATGGCTTTATACTGCTCCTTCAAGTCCTGGAATGAAACAATTTAATCGCAAACACGATACCATTTTTTGGTATGTGAAAGGTGAGAAGTGGACATTTAATGCGGATAGTGTACGGATTCCATATTCCGAGAATTCATTAAAGGTTGAGGGCGCAAAAAATAGAGGGGGCATAGTTCATGGTGATAAAGACGATGTTGTTAAATTGAATCCTTTGGGTAAGTTTCCAGAAGATTGGTGGAATGATATTCCGATGATAAATATGGGCAAACGTCACGAACGCATAGGTTATCCCACCCAAAAACCCGAAGCGCTTTTGGAAAGAATTGTAAAAGCATCATCAAACGAGGGCGATGTCGTTGCCGACTTTTTCTGCGGCGGGGGCACGACTTTGGCAGTGGCGCAGAAATTGAAGCGGCGATTTATCGGCTGTGATTCTTCGCGCGTGGCGATTTCTGTTTCGTTGGACCGTCTCGTGAAAGTTGGCGAAGAGCTGAGTGGCGTAAAAAGCAATCTTTCAAAAGCGGAAAAAATGCAGGAGGCCTTTGTAGGTACAGAGAAAGTCCCTAACATTGAGGTCTCCTATCTTGGCGTGTATCCTACGGAAAAGTTTGCGAGCATCCCGCAGGATGACTTTGTTGACTTTATTTTGACGTGTTATGGCGCAAGTAAAAACACCGCCGAGGGTATCACGCACGGCTTTCGTCCGCCGGGCCAAAGCGAGCCGCTACTGGTCGGCCCTTCAAATCCGAATGAATCCGTGAGCGGCAAGCAAGTGAAGGCGTTTTTTGACGAGATTAAAGCGCGGCTTGAGCCGAATAAACTGGTGAGTGCCAAAATCATCGGCTGGCGTTTTGACCGGCAGATCGCGCAATACATAAAAGTCCTTGAGGAGTATATTTTCAAGCACAATCTGCCGATGAAGATTGAGTTGATCCCCCTTGATTCCAAAGAGTTTCGGGCGCGCGTGCTTCAGCGTTTTCCCAATGTAAGCGAGGCGGACTTTTATATGCGTTTTTCCAAAGCGCCGGTTATCGGCGATATCAGAGCGAAGAAAATCAGGGACTCGGAGTACGAGTTTGAGGCGATAGACGCTTTTTCTACCAACGAGGACGGCTGGCTCGTGAATTGCCAGTGGGATTTTGACTATCAGGAAGGCCACTTTGCGGCGGACAAAGAGTATGTGTTGTCGCGGGAGAAAGTGAAGGATAAGAAGCGCGGCGAGATATTTACGGCGATTTTGAAAGCCCACCATTCTTTTGAGAAATCTGGTGAATTTGTGGTTGCTTGCCGCGTGCAAGATAACTTGGCGGGAGAGACGATTTTTAGTATAGACCTTCTGCAAAATCTATGAACGCGGAAAAGAGAAAATCTTACATATTTTTGGATGAATCGGGAAAGCCCGAGATCTATTCGCGCAAAGGCGTGAATTTGGTGAGCGCCGGTACCGCGTCAAAATTTTTGGTGATCGCCGCGGTGAAAACGGAAAATCATCTGTCCTTACAGGAAGCCGTAACCGAGGAACGGCTAAAGATGTTGCGGAATTCTGCTCTCGCGGCAATATTTTCTCCGGCGTATAGCTTAAACGCTTTTCATGCCCAGACGGATTACCCGGAGGTAAAACAGCGGTTTTATGAGTGGATACGGGACTGCGTGCAGGATATTAAAATTACCGTCATCGTTGCGGAGAAGCTAAAAGCGTATCCGCATCTCCAGCGAGACGCGGGGCGTTTCTATGCTACAGTGGCGGGTCAGTTACTCAAGAGATATTTGCACATGGAAGAGGGTGTTGAGGTTATTTTTTCGCGCAGGGATTCTTCGTTGAAGACCCGCGAACGACTGGAACTGGTGATTGATACTCTGCGGTTTGACTTTGCCGAGCAAAACAGAATTATCGCCCCGACGCATATCGTCTATCATCATAATCCGCATTATACTCACGGCGGCCTGCAGATAGCGGACTATGTCGCGCATGCGGTTTTTGAGGTATTTGAGCGTGACAATCGGAGGTGGTGGGAGATTATAAAAGACCACGTCGGCTATACGCAGGATATTTTCAACAAAAAATCCTACTCTCGGGGTAATCCACTCTAGCTATCCCTCGCGGGAAGTGCGAACTTCGCACGTCTCGCTGGGTGGATTACCCTAAAAGCAGGATTAGGATTATTTTCAGTATAACACGAATCGGAATCGTCCGCACGAGTTATCCACAGAAATAAGCATACCACAAATCTCGTTTTTGCGCAATATGCACTATTTTTTCAAACAACACGAGGACAACTTCAAGGAATGGCGTAATTCGGGGTATCAGGGGATCCCCCCGATCGGCGTTGATTATTTGAAGCATTTGCGCTCGCGGCATTTCAAGCCGAATTTGAAACTTTGGAATGAAAAACAGTGGCAAAAAGTCCAACTGGAGGCGATTGAGCGGTGCATCTATTCATTTGAGGTTCTTGGCGAAAAGGACTTACTCACCAATATCGTAACCGGCGGCGGCAAGACAACAATCATTGGCGCAATGGTTGCGTATTTGATGATTGTCCACGAACAATACAAGTTTTTGATTTTGACGCCGAACACAATTGTGCGGGAGCGGCTGGTAGATGAATTTGATCCGCACTCGGAGACATATATCTATGATGTATTTCCATTTTTTGTTAATTCTTATGAGCACCTGAAGAAAAGAATTACGCTTCACATTATGAAGCCGACCGAAAGCGCGGCGGGCGTTCGCGCCGGAACGATTATTCTCGGAAACATACACCAAATCTATGAGCGCACCGACAACTGGAAAGTGTTACGAGACAATGTTGATTCGCTCTGTATTTTCAACGACGAAGCGCATAACACGAAAGCTGAGCAATACAATGATTTGATAAGCAAACTGAAGCCGAAAAGATTTCTACGGTTGGATACGACCGCAACGCCTGATCGTTTGGACGGATTGCACCCCGACAGCAAGATGATTTTTGTTTACGACATTGTGCAAGCAATGGTTGATAAAATCATCAAGCGGCCGGTGGTTTTTCACCCCGATGTGCGGAAGGTAAAGCTGACCTATGAGGACTTGGAAACCGGCAAGACCATTTCCGCCGAGGAAATGCCGTGGGAGGAAATAGAGAGACGCAGGATTCCCGCGCGCCGTTACATCACGAGCGTAAAGCCGATGCGCCAGCAGATCGCCATTGCGTGCGAGCTTCTGAAGGAGCAACGGATGAGAACGCCGGAGCCGTATAAGCCGCTTCTGTTTTTGGTGGCGGTTTCCATAAAAGATGCCGAGAATATCGCAAAGGAACTTGAGAAAATCGGAGATAAATACGGCATCAGGAAAATCCTTTTGGTGCACAATGAAACGGACGATGAGCTCAAGGAGGCGGCGCGCGACATCAACAAAGATCCGCAGACGGAATATGACGCTGTCGTTTCGGTGCTGATGCTTCGTGAAGGGTGGGACGTGCGCAATATCTCGGTCATTCTGCTTTTCAGAAAATTCAGCTACAAGACCGTGGATGGGCAAATTTTTTCAGTATATGGGCCGCAGGTGATCGGGCGCGGGCTTCGCCGGATGAGTAAGAACCCTGAAGAATGGGAGTCGCTCTTTATCGTTGACCATCCGATTTTGAAACATAGTTGGCTGTGGGATCATTTGCGAGCAAGCGTGTATCCTGATAAATTGGATCCGGCACATGTCATCATTGATGAACAGAAACTGCCGAGCGATAAGGGTGTTGAGAAAATAGACGAAGGCGAAATGAAAGTTGAGGAGGCGGCGGAGAAACTGGAGATAAAGGATTTGCCGCCGACACCGGAGCCGCCAAAAGTCGCCGAACCGATTTACGAATGGCAGAAGTTTTTGGATGAATACAAATATGATTTTCACCGGATGAATATTGAGCAGGATATCGAAAAGATTAAAAGTTTGAATATAGAATCGGAGCATGTGGCAATAGGCAAAGCCGACATACCAGAGGTTGAACTTCAGAAAATTGCTAAGGCCACCAAAACCGAGGACTGGTTGCTTGATGAATTGAAGGAGCAATTGATAAAGCAAATTCACTCAATCGCTCGATACGCCTTATTGGAATACGACAGAAACCCAGATGAGCGGCAGGTGTTGCTTGTCAAAATCATCCGAGGGCATATCAAGAAAAGATTGTTAAGCGGAAGCGATATCGAGGATTCAACGGATGAGGTGCTATTGAGACGGCTATGGGCGATTATTGACCAAGTGCGGGACGTTTTTATGCGTCCTGAACTGATTGAAGGAATACTCGTCAAAAAACATGATTAGTAAAAAGGGGACGCTTACCAATCTCAAAAAAACACCTGGCGGCAAAGGGGATTATGATTCCGCGCTGGAGCGGGAATATATGGTGGAACTTGAACGAGATCCAGCGGTCGTGCGATGGACCAAAAAACACGGGCTGAAAATCCCCTACAAAGTTTTGGGTTTTCCGCACAATTACCTCCCCGATTTCTTGGTGGAGTATAAAGACGGGCATAAGGAAATTCACGAGACAAAAGGATTGCCACTTATGCTGTGGCTCTCAACAAAGATGAAGCAACAAGCCGCGGAGCAGTATTTTGAAAAATTGGGGTGGAAATATAAAATGATAACGAAAGGAAAGGCGGCGTTCTATAATAAGACATGATCAGAATTTTTGATTGATGATTTCTTTATGCCCGGTGAAGCAAACACGGTCATCAGCGCGATCAAAGTATTCGGCCTGCTCGCCGCCTCTTTTACCGCGGCGGTTTTGTGGACGCCGTTTCTTGTCAAGTACCTGTACGCGCACCAGATGTGGCGCAAGGACGTGCGTACCATCTCGCCCGACGGCACCAAGACCCCGCTCTTTGCCGCACTCCACAAAGATCGCGAAACCAAAGTGCCGCGCCTGGGCGGAGCGCTCATCTGGGTGACGACATTGGGCATTGCCGCCGCGGTGTGGATTATGGGCGATGTCTTTGACGGCTCGTTCTGGGGCAAGGCAAACTTTGTCTCGCGCAATCAGACCTGGCTGCCGCTGGCCACCCTTCTTGCCGCGTCCTTGCTGGGCCTTGCCGACGACCTTGCCGCGGTACTGCGCCGCGGAACCAATGTCGCCGGCGGCATCAAGTTTTCCCACCGGCTTGGGGTCATCTTGGTGATCGCGCTCGTCGGCGCCTGGTGGTTTTATTTCAAACTGGATTGGCGGACGATCTATGTGCCCGGCTACGGGGATTTGTTTATCGGCCTCTGGTACCTGCCGCTCTTTGTCGGCGCCATGATATTGCTTTTCTCCTCCTCCATCGTGGACGGCCTGGACGGGCTGGCCGGCGGGGTCTTTGGCGCGGCATTTGCGGCCTACGGCGGCATCGCGTTTTTCCGGGGGCAGATTGACGTGGCTGCATTCTGCGGCGTGGTGCTGGGCGCGATTCTCGCGTTTCTCTGGTTCAACATTCCTCCGGCGCGCTTCTATATGGGCGAGTCGGGCATCTTCGGACTCACGACCTCCTTGGCGGTCGTGGCATTCCTCACGGATTCCGTGGCGGTGCTGCCGGTGATCGGCGCCGTGCTCATGGCGGAAGTGGCTTCGGACGTCATCCAGTTCGCGTCCAAGCGATTTCGCGGCAAAAAGGTTTTCCTCATCGCCCCGATTCATCACCACTTTGAGGCGCTGGGCTGGCCTGCCTACAAAGTCACCATGCGATTTTGGGTCATCAGCACGGTCGCCGCCATCGTCGGCATGGTGGTAGCGCTCATCGGGAGGTGAAAAACCCCTTTTTTGTTTTGGCTGATTTTCTGTCTCGTATATGTGTTTCTCAGAATACATCCTGTTTGAAGTTCCACTTCAAACACTTTAGTACAGTTGGACGATGATTTCGGACGTGGTACAATGGGAGGGATGTCTCTTTTTCGGAAGAAAAAGCCGCGAGTGTACGGGGTAATGGACGTGGGCTCAGACGCCATCAAGGCGCTCATTTTTGAGCGCCCGGGAGCCGCGCCGCGGACGAATGGCGACACCGCAGGCGCCATGGTGCCCCGGCCCATTGAAAAATTCGTTTGGGACCTGCCTGATCAGTATACGGGTACGCGGCTGGTGCGCAAAATCAGGGAAGGGGTGCTGCGCATGACCCAAGGGTTGGAAAAAGTGCCCGAGCAGATTTTCATCGCGGTGGGGCCCACGGTCGCGGAGTGCGCGCTCCGCACCTGGCGCGCAGTGCCCGACCCGGGCGCCGGAGGGACAATACTGACGCGCCGCGACATCCGCACCATGTACCATGACCTTTTCGCGCAGCAGACGGACCGGCGGCGCGCGGTGATTACCGTGCCGGTGGAACTCCAGATAAACGGCTATCCGTTGGCATGGCAAGAGAATTGGTTTTCGGACGCGGTGCTGCCCCGGGCGCGCGTGCGGGAAGTTGCATTCCGTACGCTCTCGCTCTTCATGCCGGTGGACAGCGGCGCTTTGTTTGCGGAGATACAGCAGGCACTCGGCGGCATGCCGATTGAATTCATCCCCCTTGCCGCAGCGTACACCGAGGCGATTGTCGCGGGACTCGGGGTGCGAGACGCCTTTGTCGCGGATATCGGCGGCAATGAGACCGCGCTCCTTCTGGTCCGTCACGGGCGCCTGGCGTACGCGGCATTCATTCCGTACGGTACCCGACGCGCCGCAGAAACATTGGCGAGAAAAATGAAATGCTCTTTTCGTGAGTCACAAGCCGTGCTCCGGCATTACGCAGCGGGCCTGCCCGGGAGCAGTCCTCGTCCGTCCCGACCCCGACAGTACGTCGGGGCAGAGAATGCCGGGGCAGCGGCGCATATTGCGGAAGAGCCGCTGCCGGGAGCGCCCGAGCACGACGCGGACAATGGAAAGGCGCCCGAGAGCCCCGCAGCCGCGCTTGAAGCCGCTGCAGAGCGCTGGAAAGCGTTATTCGTTCATGCGCTGGATTCATTCGCCGCCGCGGGTCCGCTCCCCCCGGATCTTTTTCTCACCGGAGGGGCCGCGCGTTTTCAAGAATTTCGCGCGGCCGTGCAGGCGCCGGACTGGATGGGAACCGTGTCGTATGCGGCGGCACCCACGCTGCGGATACTGGACGGCGCGTCTTTTTTCGGCGGCAACACGTTGGGCGGGTATCTCCAGGGACCCGAGGACGCGGGACTGGCGGCGCTGGTCGTCTATGCCACGGCGCATCGGCCGCTGTTTTGATGGGAAATAGTATGAATTCGTTTCAAAAAAAATCAGACGGCATCAGAAGGTCCGGTGTTCCGGAGCCGATCCGCTTGTCTGCCAAGCGTCCGGCAGAAGATGAGTCGCTCTCCGCGCGGGAACGTGAGGCGGAATTGCGCGAGGAAAAAACAGAGGAGAAACATGGCGCGCCGCTGCGCGAGACGCGCGGCGCCCCGGAAAAGATAGATGATGAGATGCCGATTCTCCATATCCCGTCTCCCGGGCGCCGGCCGTCTCTTCCGGCTGGTCGGGCGTCTCTTCCGGCGCGCGCCGCGCGTTGGTGGACGTTTGGCCGTGGCGCGCTGGGCGCTCTGCGCAGCGCCCAGCGCCCAGCGCAAGAGACGCATGCGAGCGTTATCAGAGTCAACCGCAGCTGGGGCCGTATGGGCGCCTACGCCGGTGTCATTGCCGTGGCGATCATTTTTATCCTGCTCTCCACGGTCTTTGCCCGGCTCACGGTGACGGTCAAGCCCCGCGTGGAGGAGGCGGCGATTGAACGCGTCGGCGCCTTGTTTGATACGTCGGTTTCCAAGGTGCTTGTTTCGCAAAAAGTGATTCCAGCGGAGGCGCTCCATTTTTCCAAATCGCTCTCGCGCGAATTCCCGGCCACTGGCAGCGGTCGGGTGGATGAGCGCGCGCGGGGCACGGCGCTCGTCTTCAACGCGTTCAACACCCAGCCGCAGCTCTTGGTGGCAGGCACGCGGTTTACAACCGACACAGGGGCGGTCTACCGAATTCAGAAGGCGCTAACAGTGCCGGGTGCTGCAATAGAAAAGGGGAAGATCGTCCCGCGGTCCGTAGCGGCGGAATTGGTCGCGGATGCGGGGGGCGGCACCGGCAACGCAGCGGGCCCGATGTCCTTGAAGATTCCCGGATTTGCGGGGAGCCCGCGCTACCAGGGATTTTACGCCGTGGCTAAGCAGGGATTTGCCGGCGGGTTCACCGGAGAGGGAAGCATCGTGACCAAAGACGACCTCGCGCGCGCAGAGGAGGATCTCTCCAAAGCCCTCTTTAGCGAATTGGACGCGCAGATGCTGCGTGGCATTCCCGCGGGGCTTTTCTTGCTCAAGGAGTTGCGCGAGATCCAGATAGTCAAGATGGAGGCGCCCAAAGCAGGGTCGCGCGCGGAGCATACGTTTTCGGTCTCTGCCGAGGCAAAGGGTGAGGCGCTCGTATTCCGCGAGCAGGACATCGTAGATCTTTTGGCGTCGTTTGCGCTGGAGGGAATCAAGAATCAAGAATTTATTCCCGGGTCCGCCCGGCTCTCGTACGCGGTGCGGAACGTGGATTTTGAAAAGGGGAGGGCCGAAGTGACGGTGGGCGGGAATCTCAAGATCAAAGAGAAAATTCCGGAGCGGGAACTGGCTTCGCTCATTGCGGGGAAGAAAGAAGGGTCGGCGATCGAGGCGTTGAAAGCCCGCCGGGAGCTCGCGCGCTTCACGCTCTCGCTCTTCCCGCCGTGGCGCGCTACGGCTCCCGGCGATCCCGCAAAAATCCGCTTCCGCGTGGAGACGCCGTAACGGCAAGTGTGTGATCTTTGGAGGGGAGGGTTCTTTACGTCAGTCACAACGTGACGATTTCAAGTCCGGCAATCCGCTTGAAATCGCGGACATTGC
>JBBTVQ010000097.1:0-7719 GCA_038063095.1 Patescibacteria group bacterium | reverse complement strand
ATCCGCGACTGGAATCTGTCGCAGCAGATAACTTGGGGCATAAGAATACCCGCGTGGTTTTGTATCTCGTGCGGCGAGACGCGGATACGGCCTGCTATCACCGGCAACTGGTATTTCGTGCGCCATGGCGAGACGGACTGGAATATCGCCAAACGGATACAAGGCCATTCTGGACATTTTGATATAGAATTAAATGAAAACGGCAGACAACAAGTGCGCGAGGCCGCAGGCCAACTCAAAAACCGAAACATTGATCTTATCATCGCTTCTGATCTCAAACGCGCCAAAGAGACCGCCGAGATCATCGGGAAGGAACTGGGCGTAGAGGTCGTGTTTGATTCGGCGCTCCGCGAGCGCAATATGGGCGTTTTTGCGGGTAAAACACATGATGAGGTCGGAGAAGAGAACTGGGATCTATTGGCGACCGATCATCACACGCCGGAAGGCGGAGAAAATTTGCACGAATTGGAAGAGCGCATCCATCAAGCGCTTCTTCATCACAAGAAAAACCACCATCATAAAAATATTGTCATCGTATCGCACTGGGGCTCATTGCAGCATCTCTTTAGCCGTCTTCGAAAAAAAGGGCGTGAATGGCGGCTACAAAATAAAATACCCAATGCGAGCGTCACTCATTTCTCACATACAAGCGACTGCGAAAAATGCGGGGGCGATTTTGTGGAGCAGGATCCGGACGTATTTACGACTTGGTTCTCGTCTGGGCAGTGGCCGTTTTTGGCATTGGGGTATCCGGACGGCCGCGACTACAAAACATTTTATCCGACCGATGTCATGGAAACCGGTTGGGACATTTTGTTTTTTTGGGTCGCGCGCATGGTGATGCTGGGGATCGCGCGCACCGGAAAAATCCCGTTCAAGGCGGTTTATCTACATGGGCTTGTCCGCGACCAGGATAGGCAGAAAATGTCCAAGTCGCGGGGCAATGTGATTGATCCTCTCGGCGTTGCGGAGCAATACGGCACGGATGCGCTGCGCATGGCGCTTGTCATCGGCAATCTCCCGGGCAATGACATTATCATCTCCGAGGACAAAATCCGCGGATACCGCAATTTCACGAACAAAATCTGGAATGCCACACGGTTCCTCCTACTCCATGTCGCGACGCCTGCACAAACCAAAAAAATACGGTATACTACCAGCGACCGCGCGATGCTGGCGCGGCTCAAAAAACTCGCCCGTGATACGACCGCCGACATTGAAAAATACAGGTTCCACCACGCCGCAGACCGGCTGTATCATTTCTTTTGGCACACCTACGCGGATAAGGTGATTGAAGCAATGAAGCCGCGGCTCGCCGCCGCTGACGGCAGCACGGAGAAAGAAACCGCAAGGGCGCTCCTTGTGGAACACCACGCGACTCTCATAAAACTCCTCCATCCTTTTATGCCGTTTGTGACGGAGGAGATATGGAAGCATCTGCCAAGATCGGAGGTCGGAGATCGTCCCCGATCTAATCGGGGATCGGAGATCGGACTGCTGATGATTGAGGAATGGCCCTCATAAATGCAAAACTGAAAATGAAAAGTGAAGAACGAGAGCGAAAAATTAAAAATGATGCGCCTGCTGGCGCATACCGTATCTTTTCATTTTTCATTTTAATTTTTTCATTTGAGCGATAGAGACCATGACCGCCGCCATCATCGGCACCAATACCGGATACCTCCTCCTCACCTTCCTGCCACCCATCTTCTGGCTCTTATTTTATTTGCGCGAAGACCGGCACCCGGAGCCAAAACGGCTCCTCCTCTTGGCGTTTCTAGGCGGCATGGCGGCGGCGGGGCTTGCCATTGTGGCGGAGATTCTCGTCATCGGAAAAAACGGGCTCATCGCCCTGGACGACGGCGCCCCGCAAAACGCCTTTGTGGTCTTTCTCGTGATCGGCCTCATTGAAGAATACGTCAAGTACCTGCCGGTGAAGTTTATGATAGAGGGACGCCGCGACTTTGACGAATCCGTGGACGCGATGATATACATGATGACCTCGGCGCTCGGCTTTGCGGCGCTGGAGAATACGCTCTTCATCTTCCCCCTGCTTCATACCGACCTCTCGCTGGGGCTGGAGGTGACGGCCAACCGGTTTCTCGGCGCCAACCTCCTCCACGCGCTCTCCTCGGGCATCGTGGGCTTTTTCCTGGCGCGCGCGTGGTTCCACCCCCATCGCCGGCATTTTATTTTCGTGGGCGTCGTGCTCGCCGCCCTCTTGCATGCGCTCTTCAACTCCCTTATACTGATGCGTGAGGCATTGGCGCAGGGGACGCTCTACATCATCCTCCTCCTGGCCACCATGAGCGTCATGGTATTCATTGACTTTGAACGATTGAAGAGAAAAAATAAACAATAAAAGAAGTACGCAGTGCTTCTGTAATAATCCCCTTATCTCTTATCCTTTTACTTTTATCCTTATCGTATGAGCACCTTTTTTGAAAAACTGACGGGTACGAAACCGATGCCGCAGGATGCGGATACTGCGGATTTTTCTCCCCCGAGAACTGAGCCGCCCGCGCATCAGAAAAAAGAGAGAGTAAACCACAGAGAAGCGCGCGAAGACCGACCGCCGCGCTCCACGCATCTCAAAGTAGAAACGGATGACCGGGAGCGCGGCCGGGAGGACGCGCCTGAGCCCGCGGAAGAAGAAGGGGAGCTCACCGTGGACATCTACGATAAAGGGGATTCTATCGTGATCCAATCCACGGTCGCCGGCGTCAAACCGGAGGATTTGGACGTGTCCATCACCAATGACTCAGTCACCATCCGCGGCAGGCGCGAACGCCACGAGGAGGTGCGCGAGGACTCCTACTACTATAAGGAGCTCTTTTGGGGGACGTTTAGCCGGTCAGTGATCCTGCCGGAGGAGATAGAGGAAGACATGGCGGAGGCGGTGTTGAAGCATGGCCTCCTCTCCATCAAACTCCCCAAGAAACGCAGGGGAGTGGTGCAAAAACTCAAAGTGAAAGTGATATAAATGCGCGGGGCACTGCCCCGCGCATTTATATCGTCCCCGACCCAATCGGGGATCCAGTTTCCTATTCCTTGCACTGCCGGGCCGGCAGCATCCGCTCCAAAATCCGCTCCACCACCTTCGTACCCGCCGAGGAATCGGTATTCGCTCCTTCTAATTCTTTGATGATGCGCTCTGCCCCGGCCAGCACGTCAGCTGTGGTCGTGCTCGCGAGCGTCTCATCCGACGCGAGCCCCGCGGCGAGCGCCGCGTCAGCGCCCAGGGCTTCCGTCGCCTCCCGCCGCCGCAATTCCCGGATACTGCGCGTGAGGTCTTGTGTCAATGCCACGCGGCGCTCCACCGGATCCTCTGGCAGCACCGCGTCTCCGATAGCGCGCCGTATTTCCGCCGTGTCGCGCCGCCTCGCCATGCCGATGAAGCCGAGCAGCGCCTCGCGCGTCCGCGGTGAGCCGTAGTGCCACCCCGCCCACGCCACCACTGCTATTACAGCACCGCCCAAGAGCGCTTTTTTCATATCTTGTATTGTAGTACAATAATGCGATATAAGGGAATGTATTCTACATACGAGTTTGCTGAATATTATCTCCGGAGTTGATACATCGGCGCCCCAAACTAAGTTTTCTGGCGTCAAAACTTAGTTTGGGGCGCTGATAAACCTCATTATTCAGCAAACTCACATACCCATACATGGCAGACATCCATACCCCGAATAATCTCTTGCGGGACAATAACGTCTTCTGGTATACGGCGCAGGATCCCGCGCCGCCGCGAGCGCTTTCCGGCGCGGTACGCGCGGACGCGGTCATCGTCGGCGGCGGCATGACCGGGCTCTCATGCGCCCAGAAACTGCGGGACGCGGGTCTTGCCGTCGTCGTGCTGGAACGCGATTTCTGCGGCGCCGGCGCCTCGGGCAAGACGTCGGGCTTTATCACGCCCGATTCGGAAATCGTATTGAGCGCCGTCATCGCAAGCCGCGGTCCGGCGCGGGCAAAACGCATCTGGGAATTCGTGCTCTCAGGCGTGGAAGTCATCCGCAACACCATCGGGCGCCACGGCATTGCGTGCGACTATCAAATCCAGGACTCCCTGTTTATCTCCAACAGCCGGGCGGCGCAGCGGAGCGTCGAGGAAGAGCACCGCGCGCGGGCGTCGCTGGGGTATACCAGCCGACTCTACGACATGAACGACATCAAGAGCGCGGTCGGGTCAGACCGATACGCCGGCGGCGTGCGCTTTCCCGACACCTTCGGCATCAATTCGTACCTCTACTGCCAGGGGCTGCGCGCGGTCCTCGCGGATGCGGGCGTACCAATATACGAAGGGAGCGGTGTCACGCGCGTCTCGCACGACGGCGCGCGCACTGCCGCGGGCGCCGTATACGCCAAACACGTTATCGTATGCACCGACCGCTTTCTCCCCGACTTGACGCCGGTGCAGAAGGAGATTTACCATGTGCAGACGTTTCTCGGCGTCTCGCAGCCCCTCGCGGACCGGGACGCACAGCGCGTCTTCCCCGACGGCAACCTCATGGTTTGGGATACGGATTTGGTCTATAATTACTTCAGGATGGCCGGGCAGAATCGGATCCTCCTCGGCGGCGGCGACCTGCGCTATACCTATGCGCGCGCGGTATCCGCGAACACTTCGCGCTTCAAAAAGCGCCTGGAACGGTACTTTGCGCGGCAGTTTCCGCAGATACCCCTGACGCTGGAATACGTTTGGCCCGGGATGCTGGGCGTGAGCAAAGACCTCTTGCCGATCATGGGGCCTAACCCGGCGATGCCGAATGTATGGTATGTGGGTGCGGCCACGGGTCTTCCCTGGGCCGCGGCGCTGGGCGTCTACGCGGCTGACCGCATTCTCTCCGGCAGGGACGAGTTTGACGAAGAGTTCTCGTGGCGCAGGAGGTTCTTCATCGGCCCGCGGCTTCAAACGCTCTTGACAACGCCTCTCACCTACGCTGTATCACACGGCATTGCAGAACATTTGTAAGATTTGCATGCCATCGTTCCATTATGCCCAAGATAGTGTTTCTCGGACTGCTCATCGCTGCGGTTTCCGCGGTTGCGGTTGCGGACATATTTTTGAAAAAAGCGGCTCTCGGCGGCGGATTGGCGGCGGCATTCAAAAGTCCGTGGGTGATCGGCGCGGTATTTCTCTATCTATTCCAGGTTTTTTTCTTTTTGTATCTGTTTGTCGCGGGAAGCAAGCTTTCTATTGTAAGTATCCTGCAGACCGGACTCTATGCGCTCATTACGTTAGTTGCGGGAGTCTTTCTCTTCAACGAATCTTTACGCGCCATACAGGTCGCTGGGATTATCCTGACGCTTGCCGGCGTATTACTCCTTAATTTTTGAGTCGTATGAAAACAACGCTTTTTATCCTCGGTGGAGCCGCAATATTGGGCGTCGCGTATTGGCTGGTGTCGCCCCTTTGGCGCACGATCGCTCTGGACGAGCCGCTCCCCACAGCACCGCCGACGCCGGACAATCGCGTCAGAGACAATCTCGCATCCATGGACAAAGAGATGCGCGATCAGTTCATCAGAGAAACCGAAATGATGAAGGATCACGCCATGATGGGCGCGGATACCATGCCGCCGAGCGGACCAACCATCCTGGCGCAGGCGCCGATGGTGGCGCGCGCGCATGCGGTCGCGGGAAGAGCGCTCCTCGTCCAGACCGGAGATCAGAAGATCGTCCGCTTTGAAAATCTTGACACCATCAACGGCCCGGATCTCCGGATCTACCTCTCTGCCGGGCTCAATAACGACGACTTCGTTGATCTTGGTCCCATTCGCGCGACGCAGGGCAGCGTAAACTATTCCGTGCCGCCGGGCACGGACACGGTGAAATACCGCAACGTCCTCATCTGGTGCCGCACCTTCGGGGTGCTCTTCAGTTATGCGACGCTGTAGGTAGCCATCAAGGAGACATCAAACGCCTCTCGCCGCGCAGGGAATGCGCGGCGAGAGGCGTTTTTGAGAGAGCAGCGGGCACCTCATTCCTCCAGCCGCTCCGTGCCAAAGAGAAAACGAGCGACAAAGCCGCCCACCACGGCAATGAGAAAGCCGAAGAGCACCGCCCCCACAAAGCGGGTGACGACTGAGACGACTTCACCCGCAATGGTTTCAGGAAGTGCCCGCGAGATGCTGCCGCCGAAGAGCGTCTCCACGATCCAGAGGATGGAGAGCGGCATGGTCGCAAACGCGGGCTGATGTCCTTCAACGGCATAATATGCGCTCGCAAGCAGCAACACCGCCGACCCCAACGCCAGAAAGTAAATCTCCAGATTCAACAGGTGCAGCCGCGTATGCGTCTTTTTCTGCATGGCCATCGCGAGCATCGCCTGCCGATGGCGGACCACTTTGGCAAATCGCAACACGCGGGCGAGCCGCAGGATCCGTATCAACCCGAATCCCCACGGGTGCATGAGGATGAGGTATGACGGCAAAATGGCGAGCAGATCAATCACGCCGGAAACGCTCGCCGCATAGCGGAGCCGTCGGGGAGACGCGGACATACGCACGAGATATTCCGCGGTGAAAAACGCGAGCACCCCGTATTCCACCCCTGCCAACGCCGGTGCCGCACCGGACAGTTCCGGCACGGTCTCCAGGATCACCGCAAGAATGGAGATGACCGTCACGAGAGAGATGATCCCGTTCACCCGGCCGAAATACGGATGGGACGGATCCGTCAATATCCGCTCAAGATGTACGCGCAGCTGCCGCATATGCGTGATGTGATGGAGCCCAACGGGCAAGCCCGTGGTACCCACTACTTTACGGTCAGGCCGGATGGCTTGCCCGCTGGGGTGCAATCCACGCCCCAGAAGACCCTATGCATCCATGGGCTTGCCCGTGGTCTTCTGGGGCGCGGATAAAAACCGATCATACGCTCCCCGGGTAGGGTGTCTGTGGACCCCCACCGGGGGGGATGCCCGCCCCGCCTCCGCTCGCTTCCGCCGTGTCGCGCCGCCTTGCCATGCCGATAAAGCCCAACAAGGCCTCGTGCGTCCGCGGCGAGGCATAGCGCCATCCCGTCCAGAGGAGTCCCACCGCCACGATGCCGCTTAAGACCGGTTTTTTTTCATATTATTTCAGCTTATTTCAGCCACTCTTCCTACGGAATTCCCGATTGTCGAATGACTGTCTTTAGCGTTCGTGGATGGATCGCTTTCGCTCCGTGGAACTGAATGTATGTGTGGCGCGGTTTGCCGCCGTATGTACCGGCATAATAAAAATGGCTTCCACGCGAATGTGTCATGCGGAAGCCGTGTGTTTTTAAAAAGTCCGTTATATCTGTAAATGTCCAATTATTGAGACCGCGCGGCATACATTACATTTTTGCCAACTCCATCCATCCACCGCTGAATATAGGCAGTCCGTTGATGATGTGCTCGTATTTCTCCTTGATTTTCCTTTCCTGATACTCTCTCCACATTTTTTCGTATTCTGGATCCGGCTTCTGATTCAGCACATGCGGCCGCATTTTTACTTTTCGCGCCGACTCCACGTACCCCATTGCCGCTTCGTGAAGCAACAATAACGCCTCCATCGGATGCGTGGCTTCCACGATAACATTGAATTCAAGCGCCACACCAAAAAACGTATCACCGTCCTTAAATATGAGATACCGCACCGACCCCCTTTGAAGAGTATTTTTATATTTCACAACCAAATGATATCAGATAAAACGATGGTCATCAAGAGATACTCGTCTCGTTGCCAGGGTCAG
>JBBTVQ010000096.1:0-1595 GCA_038063095.1 Patescibacteria group bacterium | reverse complement strand
TACTTACTTTCTAACAATTAAACTGGTATCATGTGAGTATGACAACAATCACACTCACACGGCACGAGTTTAATCCTTCCCAACTTCTTGGCCTTGCGGGGAAAGAACACCGTCCGTGGGTTCGTAGACGAATCAAGGCCATAGCATTAGAATATGAAGGATCCATGAGTCGGGAGGAAATCGCGCACAAGCTCGGCACAGACGGTGATCAGATACGACTCTGGATACGCCGATACAATAGAGGAGGACTCAAAGGACTGGAAGATACCATAGGACGAGGACGGAAACGTACCCTGACTATTCGACAGGAAGGGTCTCTCAAGAAAGCCATGCAACGGTCTCCCCGAAAAGCAGGCGTTGCCACGAACCTTTGGACAGGACGGGCGGTGCAAGAGTATCTTGCCAAACAGAGGTGGTTTTCCTGCAGTATACCAGAGACGTATGTCCTAATCCACAGATTAGGGTTCACGCTCCAGCGCCCCGGGCGCATACCCACAGAAGCCGATCCCCGACAAGAACGACGATTCCTCAAGGAGTTACGCGGAAAAAAAAGAGCAGTATCCTCACGCGGTATTCTTGGCCCTGGATGAGGCGGCGCTCCTCTCGATACCTACCGTCACCCGTATGTGGGCGGTGCGCGGACAGCAGCCGATCATTCCGATGAACTATGGAAAGCAGGAACGCAAGACCTTGTTTGGCGCAGTCAACCTGAAGACAGGGAACCTCACGGGACAGGTTGCGGATACGGGGAATGCCCAGACGTTTCAGAGATTTCTTGAAGCAATCCGACTGCGGTATTCACGGGGAGCCATCGTTATCATACTGGACAATGTACGCTTCCATCATGCCAAGACGGTGCAGCGCTACCGGCTCCGGCATCCGAGGATACAACTCCTCTTCCTTCCTCCGTATCACCCGAAGCTGAATCCGCAAGAGATGGTATGGCAGATTATGAGACGGAATGTCACCCACAACACCTACTATGCGAACTTCAAGGATGAGATCAGAGCGGCACGGAGATTCTTCAGGCATGCACGGGTGGAGATCAAGAATGCACCTGCCAGTTTAATTGTTAGAAAGTAAGTATGTGAGCGTCAAAAAATTGAACCGTATATATAAGCCAAAAATGGATTTATTCAACAACGCCCAATATAGCGGAGGAGATGAGAGATGGAGTTTTGCGACCGCACTGATGGCATTGCGACGGAAATTGATTTTTGAAACGGATTCCCGTATAGTGAAATGATTGAACGAGTTATGTTGCGAGTATGGATACACTTATCTATAAAGGTATTGCGCATATTGAACAGCGGCACTGGTGGTACCGGGGACGCCGGGAAATAATCCTGCGGCTTCTTGGCCGGATCGGTTTTGCCGTCTCTGCTCGTGCGCTGCGTATGATTCTTTCCGTAGGGTGCGGATCCGGGGAAGAGATCCGTTTTCTGGGGCGATTCGGAAAAGTATACGGCATTGATCCGGGCGAGGACGCGATACGATTCTGCCGCGCGGCCGGGATCGGCGAGCAAGTAAAGAGGGCATCCGCAGAGCAGATCCCGTTTCCAGACAAATCCTTTGATGCGGTATTTGTCCTAGAT
>JBBTVQ010000095.1:0-24924 GCA_038063095.1 Patescibacteria group bacterium | reverse complement strand
GCAAAGTCATACCCTTTTTCCGTGTCCACCTGGGTCTGCTCAATACCCGTAATATGATACTCAATCGGATCTTCAATGGTGATGATTTTAATGGCGGGGTCGTGGATTGTCCGCAGAAACGTGTAGAGGGTCGTGGTCTTGCCCGATCCGGTGGGGCCGGTGGTGAGGATGAGGCCGTTGGGCTTTTTCAGTTCCTTCTCTATGGCTGCCGCAACCGCGGGAGACATGCCGAGGTCCTGGAAAGATGCGTCTATGCTTTTAGGATTGAGGATCCGGAGTACCACGTTCTCGCCCTGCGGCCCCGGGAGCGTGGAGGTGCGCACTTCAATGGCGGTGCCGGCAAGGTGTATGGTAAATCGTCCATCCTGCGCGCGGTCGTGGACGTTGAGCTTGAGCTCCGAGACCAATTTGATGCGCGAGAGGAGCAGCGCAAAGAGTTTTGGGGGGAGGTCGGCGATGTCGTGGAGCGTTCCGTCCAGGCGCAACCGGAGCCGTGCCGTCGCCTCCTGCGGCTCAATGTGCACGTCCGACGCGTCTGTGGCGAGGGCACCTGCGAGGATCACCTCCAACGTCTCGGATGTTTTTTTGAGCGCGCGCTCCTGGATCTGGCGCGCGATGTCGGAGAGCGAGGAGATTTCCTTTTGTATGGCGGTGAGCCGCTCGGGCGAGAGCGCGATGGTGCTGGCACTCGCCGCGTGTGCCTCGGGGACTTTGCGGTATGCGTCCCAGGCGCGCGCGAGGCCCAGGCCGGAGGCGAGGAAGAGCGTGCACGTATAGGGGACTTTCGCGAGCCGCGCCAACAGCGCTTTCGTCTCGGGTTTTTCGGGATTGCGTACCGCGATTTTCAGCCGAGCGCCGGTCACCTGAAATACGGCAAGGTCTGCGGCGCGCGCCTCTGCTTCCGGCACGATTTTGATCGCGTCAATCTCCACCGGCAGGACGCTCAGATCCGCGTAGGGAATGCCGTATTTGCCAGCAAGGAGTTGTGTGGACGCCTCGGTGTCTTGCTGCCGCAGTTGGTTCAGCCGCCGGGTCGCTTTTTCTTCGTCAAATTGTACCATGAGAGAGCTCGCTGATAGAGAGATGTGTGGCTCTGCGGTATGTTCCGCCTCTCCGCGCAATGCCTCTCCATTGTACGTCAGCGGACTTCCCGCAGCAACGCGGCGACTCGTTCTTCCGCTTCAGGAAAATTGAGAAACGATGCGTTGAGCAAGAGCGTGGGGTTGCGCATTGTTCCTTCCTCGCGCGCGGCCAGCGCCTCCAGGACGGGGTGCCGCGCGCGGATCATGGCGTGGATGTCCCGTCCCGCCGGATCCTGCCAGACGAGCACTGCGGTCTCGTGCGGCGGGAAAAAGCGGGGGAGTGCTGCCATCACCTCCGGCGCGTCTTGAGGAGACCTGCCGGTTTTCTCAAAATCCTCGGCGGTCAGGAATGACCAGAGTATCCGGCCCTCGTCGGTCTCTTTGGATCGGACTGAGGCGCGGGCGATGAGTTGCAAGAGCGGGAAGGGTTTGCCGGCGCCGGCCAGCGCCGCGGCCCGGGCTTGGTCCGCGCCGGCCTGCAGCAGATCCGCGGCTGCCAAGTGCGTACCCACGCGGACCGGGGGGGCGAAATTGCGGCTCTCGTCCATGACGCCCGCCAAGAGCAGCGTCGCGGTTTCCGGGTCCGGCGCCGCGCCGTCCAGCGCCGTGATGCAGGCGGCGGCAAGCTCCGAGAGCGAGGCGAGTCCCGGGGAGAGGAGGTTTGCCTCGCCGTAGGCCGCCTGACCCTCTGCGTTGCCGATGGTGATGATGGGCGTCTCGGTGAAAAACTGCGGCGTGAGTCCCCAGTCCTCCACTGCGACGGCCTCAATGTCGGGGATTGCAATCGCGATCAGGCAGTCACAGAGCGCCCTTCCTTCGCGCACCGATATCGCGTCCTCGCGGATCGCGGCGGATTTGGGCGAGAGGATGATCTCAATTTCCGTCTCGTGCTTTTCGTACCGGAGTTGGCCCACGGGCGCCCGGGCCGTGTCTATGGCAATGACGCGCTCGCGGATGAGCGGGCGCGGGTTCCTGACATGGGTGAGCGCTTCCGGAACCGGAGAGGCGTCCGCCGCCACATGGGGCAGAAAACCGACATAGGCCCCCTTGGCGGACAAGACGCGCGCCAACGCCTCTGCCGCGACCGAGGCATCCAGCGCCGGGTGGCGCGGCAGGAGGATGGCGACCTGCTCGGCGGAAGCCAGGAGGCCGCGGGCTTTTTGCGCTTCGTCGGCGAGAGGCATAGTGTTTCATTCGTAGCGCACTGCCGTGGTTTGTCAATGCGCCATGTGGAAAACTTTCCACCCCGCGGAGCGGCGTGGACTTCCAAACCGCAAAGCTTGATTTTTTATCGGAGTTGATGTATAATGTTTGTCTAGGCGGACAGGTCTTTTTATGATTACGGTTGCGGCAGCGGCCAAAAACCAAAGGGAGGGAAAAGATGGTGCGGATGACACCGTGGGCGCAAAAAGAGTTATCGGCGTTGGTGCTGTGGCTGGTATTTGTGAGATGGTTGATTGTGCCGGTTCTTCTCATGGTGGTTCTTGTATTGCTGGCGCTGACCGGATGCGTGGCAACCAGTGGAGGGTATCGCGCCGAGATTTACAGCGATCCGGCCGGATCAGTTCCTGCGCGGGCACATCCCCTCATGTGGATTTTTTTCCACAATAATAGGACTGCGGAAATGTATGATGCGGCGCGCGCCGTTCAAGGGGCGCTCGACTCATGCGGGTTTCGGGTCGCGGGAGTCGCATTTGCGGACTCCGGGGTGCGGACATCCCCGCCGCACCAGTTCCGTTTGGATGTGGCAGTTGCCGAGGAGCCGTCTTGGTATCAAGACCGCCTCGGCGCCTATCATGAGTATGTCACGGTGCGCGTGGAGACACGCATAGTGCGCGCCGCGGATCAAACTCTTATTGCTGAAGACATCGGCTATGGGAACTATTCGGCAGACGGAAGATCGTCCAGCCCGGTGCGGGCAGGAGTCCGCATCCGCGCCAGCAGACAGGCGGCATTACAGGCGGCCACTGAAGGAGCAGTGCGTTCCGTCTGCCGCGCAGGAAGGAGCGGGTATTATTATGACGCGCCTTCCGCGTCTTACCCTTATGCCGCGCCGTACGGCCGGACCCTGTGCGGCTACGGCGCAAGCGGCAGGATGACGAAAAAAGGCGCATGGGACATGCGCTATGACTGCCGCAGATGGTGAGCAGTACGCCCGCGAGTTTCGTCTTCACGAAACTCGCGGGCTTTTTCTTGGGCGCGGGCGGACCCTTGATTTTTCATTTCAACATCCATTCCGATCGGGATGTTGAAATAAGTGTTGAAAAAGAGCGAACGCTCACACTTCCATGCAAAATAAGGTACAGTACGGGTATGACGGTGATTGAGACGCGCTCTACTCACGAGACGCGGCGCGTGGCGCATCTGTTTGCGAAGGAAATCGTCCGCGCGCCCCGCGGCCGGGGCGCGCGGGTTCTGGCGCTCCAGGGGGAACTGGGCGCTGGCAAGACCACGTTTGTACAGGGGTTTGCGCACGCACTCGGCGTGAAAGAAAAAGTCAAAAGTCCCACGTTCGTGCTGATGAAAATATATCCGTTGAAAAAGCAGAATTTCCGTCATCTCATTCATGTTGACTGCTATCGCCTCGCATCCCACCGAGACCTGGTACATCTCGGATTCAAGGAGATGCTCAAAGATCCCAATGCCGTTATCCTCATAGAATGGGCAGAGCGCATCAAGAAGATCCTCCCCCGCGATGCGATTCACATCCAATTCACCCATACGGAGAAGTCATATGGACGAACTATAATCCTCTGATCGTGTATTACCAAACACGGGGGGGGCGTTCAGTCCTATAGTAGTTATAAGAAAAAAATCCCCCATTGCAAAGAACGACAATTGGTTATATTGTCTTTATATAAGCCACTATAGTCCATATAAAGGTCTCTAAATTCTTTTATAATTATAATTTTTTATACCCTCTATGGAAAGTATCAACTGGCAACAATTTGGTCTGAAAAAAGACCCCTATGATTCTTTACCCCTCGTAGAAGGAGGCGACTTGCCGATAGAAAAGGCCTTTATCGGGAGAGAGCGGGAACGCGGTCGTCTGAATGGATTATGTGAATCATCCGACAGATTATGTGCGGTGATCTGCGGAAATGTGGGTGTCGGAAAGACGAGTTTGATTAATTTTCACAAGTTTTTCTGGAAGTATAAGCACCGAAGGAAGCTTCTTTTTTCGTTCCGGCGGGAAATAGAGATGTCAGACGAACTTCTCGACAAACGAAGTTTTCTCCTGTCTCTTATAGGCGCCGTTTTGAGGGAACTACAGTTGCTTGCCCCGGAGTTGCTGAAGCATGATATTTTACAGCGACTTCAATACATTGTTGATATAAGCCAGACGTTGAGGATTTCCGGAGGGATTTCGGGTGAGATATCCGGCTACGGACTGGGAGTGCAATTAGACAGGGAAAAGGTGCGATCGCAACCTTTGGAGATGCCACTGACGACTTTGGAGGGATACTTTTCATCACTCCTCGATTTTATCCGTACGACGACCATAGATGGAAAAAACTACGAAGGACTTATCGTGCATGTGAACAATTTTGATGTAGTGCTTGGCGATGAGAACCGAAATAAACGGACGCGTCAGTTCTTTATGGAAATGCGTGATTTCTTACAAACGCGTTTTGTATACTTCTTCTTTTTGGGACCAAGAGGTTTTTTCCGAGATGTCATCGGCGTCCACGAGAGAGTAAAAAGCATTTTTGTATCTACGCCGCTCTTTATCGACCCCTTGAGTAAGAGTGAAATCATCGATGCTTTTGACGAGCGGATGGGATTCCTTAAATCAGATGTCGTACGGGATTATATCAAACCGGTGGAGGATGAGGTGATTTATCAGCTCCATGATCTCTATGATGGAGATATCCGCTCGATCATGGCGTCTGTAAGAGATATCCTCACCGAATGGTCCGATAAAATATCGGCGCCGTTATCAGTACCAGAAGCGAGACTTTTATTGGGACGCGCGCGATGGCGTAAAGTGGAGGATGTCGGGCTAACTCCCGGAAAAAAGAAAATTTTTCTCCACCTTATTACATCGGGGAGATATATCAGTCAGACAGAAATTGCGCAGGCCCTGGACAAACAGGAGAGTAACGTCTCCCAATATCTCAGACCTTTCAAAGAGGCGAATATCATTGAGGAGAAAGAAAAAGTCGGGAATAGGCGTTATTGGGGCCTTACCAAAGATTACGAGCCGTTGAAATTTCTCCCTGAAGCCCAGCGTGAGGTGGAACAGGCGGCGGTGCGTACCTCAGAACAAATGTCTTTCTGGCAATGAAAAAACTCATCCTCCTTGATTCGCACGCCATCATCCACCGCGCGTACCACGCGCTGCCGGTGCTGACGGGCCCGGGCGGGGAGCCGCTCCACGCGGTCTACGGATTTACGTCCATCCTCATGCGGATTTTGAAGGAACTCAAGCCCGACTACATCGCGGCGGCATTTGACCTGCCCGGGCCCACGTTCCGGCACATGGCATACGAGCGCTACAAAGCACAGCGGCCGGAGACCCCGAGCGACCTGGCAAGCCAATTCGGGCGGGTGCGCGAGGCGCTGGAAGCATTCCACATTCCCGTGTTTCTGAAAGAAGGGTATGAAGCGGACGACATCGTGGGCACGCTGGTACGCCGCGTGAAAAAAGAAAAAGGCATAGAGACGATCATCGTCACAGGCGACATGGATGCCTTACAGCTGGTAGGGCCGCGCGTGAAGGTCTACGCCATGCGCAAGGGCATCTCCGACACCGTGATCTATGACGCCGCGGCGGTGAAAGAGCGCTACGGCTTTCCTCCGGAACGGATGGCGGATTACAAGGGGCTCAAAGGCGACCCCTCGGACAACATCGCGGGCGTGCGCGGCATCGGCGAGAAGACCGCCACGGACCTCATCGTGCGGTTCGGATCCATGGACACGATGTACAAAGCGCTGAAAAAGAAGAACGCGTCCCTGCGGCCTGCGGTTGCGCAGTGCCTTGTCGAAGGAGAAGAAGACGCGTACCTCTCGCGCGAGCTCGCCACGATCCGCACTGATGTGCCGATTGACTTTTCTCTCAAAGACCTCGCATGGCGCGGGGTGGACGGCAACGGCGAGATCCGTATGCTCCTCACGCGGTTCGGGTTTATGAGTTTGCTCCGGCGCCTTGACCGCGGTGACGCGCCGGCGCGTCCCGCCTCTGCAAAATCCGCAAAAAGTAAACACGATGACGCGCCGTCTCCCCAGACGCTCGCATTTCCTTCACCGATCGTCGCAACGCGCGTAGAAACGCAGAGCGCCTGGGACGCGCTGGCGCGCAAGGAAAAAGACGGAGCCATCGGCATGATCCTCCACGATGGAGCGCTCTATCTCGTCAGCGAAAAAACAAAGACCGTCTATCAGATAGCGACCCCGCTCCTGCGGGAGCCGGCGGCGCAAAAGTTTTTTGCGGCGCATTCCCAACTTTTTGCTTATGACTTCAAAGCGATAGCACACTTTTTCCGCGAGGCAGGATTGCTCATGCCTTCGGCGCGTTTTGACCTGCTGTTGGCCGCGTATGTGGTACTGCCCCTTGGCCGCGACTTCTCGTTCCCGGCGATTGTCAGCCGCGCGCGCGACCAGGACCTCGGGGATATGGCGGCAGCGCCCCCGCATTTTTTTGACGCGGCGCGAGCGCTCAATCGCAAACTTGACGAGGGTAATCTGCGATTTGTTTTTGAGAACATTGAAATGCCGCTCCCGCCGATTCTTGCCCGCATGGAGGCGCGCGGCGTTTTGCTTGACCGCGCATTTCTCGCCGCACTTGGTGAAAAAGTCGGCGGTGAGATCGCAGCGCTGACCACGGCGATCCATGCGGCTGCCGGGGAGCCGTTCAACATCAACTCGCCGTCCCAACTCTCACGAATACTCTTTGAGAAGCTCGGCATTGCCGCGGCGGGGCTTCGCAAGACCGACAAAGGAGGGGTCGTGTCCACGCGCGAGTCCGAACTCGTCAAACTCAAGCGGCTGCACCCGATCGTGGCCGACATTTTGAAGTACCGCGAGCTCGCCAAACTGCAGTCCACCTATATTGAAGCGTTGCCGGAGGCGGCGGACAAAAAAACCAATCGGCTCCATACGACTTTCAATCAAGCCGGCACCGTCACCGGGCGCCTCTCCTCGGCAAATCCGAATCTTCAAAACATTCCGGTGATGTCCGATGTCGGGCGCCAGATCCGCAAGGCGTTTGTCGCGCAAAAAGGATTTATGCTGGCATCGTTTGATTATTCGCAGATTGAACTGCGCGTGGCGGCGCACCTGGCGGCAGATGAGAAGATGATTGCGGCGTTCCGAAAAGGGGTGGACATTCATACGCTCACCGCCGCGGAGATCTATAACGTGTCGCTGGATGCGGTGACGCCGGAACTCCGGCGCGCCGCCAAAACCCTCAACTTCGGGGTGCTCTACGGCATGGGGCCGAATGCGCTGGCGGAGTCAGCTGGGATGTCTCGGGATGAAGCGCAGGAGTTCATCAAGGAATATTTCCGCGATTTTGCCGGTATCCGGGATTTCGTTGAACGCACCAAGGACTTTGCGCGCGCGCGCGGATACGTGGAGTCGCTCTTTGGCCGCAGGCGCTACATCTCGGAGATCGCCTCGTCCAATCCGCGGGCGCGGGCGGAAGCCGAGCGCATGGCGGTCAATATGCCTATACAAGGGACCGCCACCGGCGACATCATCAAGATGGCGCTCATCGCCGTGGATCGCTGGATTGAGCAAGGGGGTTTGGCCGAGGACGTGGTACTCCTCCTACAGGTGCACGACGAGTTGGTGTTTGAGATAAAAAAGGAGAAGATGGCGCAGGCGTGCACGAAGATTAAGGAACTTATGGAAGGCGTCGCCGTACTCGCCGTACCCCTGGTCGTGGATGTGAAAGCCGGTCCCAATTGGGGAGAACAGAAGAATGTGATATGATATAAAAAATATGAAGCGGCAATTCGGACAATTCTTTACCACCAACGCAGATTTTATTTTGCAAGGATTTGAGCGATATGTGCGGGGCAAAGAAGTAGCCGACCCTTTCGCGGGCGAGCGCGATTTGATGATGTGGGCAAAACGGAACGGCGCCAAAAAGGTTATGGGCTTTGATTGCGACAGACGATATTCCAACGAAAAAACGGTTCTCCACCGTGATTCAATCAACGCTCCGCAAAAATACAAGTTCGTCTGCGCCAATCCGCCCTATCTCCATAAAAATAAAGCCGATACGGCGACCAAGAGAGGATTCTTTTCCGGCATACACGCCCGTTTCGAGGATTTGTATCAGGTTTCTATTTTTTCAATGCTTGACTCCGACGAGGGGATTCTGATTGTTCCGTTGAATTTTCTCTGTGCGGAAAACGCGGCAAAAATCAGGGATCTATTTTTTGAGAAATTTAATATCGTCAAACTCAATGTGTTCTCCGAACAAGTATTTGACGATACGACATACAATGTAATATCCTTTTATTTTCGGAGGAAGAAAAAAAATGACAGGAAAAATAAAGTTTCCGCGACCATTTTTCCGCAAAAAAGACGGATGCAATTTACCCTGGAGAAAAGATTTGACTGGCAGTGGGGGGGAGAATTCATCCAAAGAATCCGAAACGCGGAAAATCGTTTGGGGATATTCCGTTTTACTGAAAATCATCTGCGGCCCGGCGGACAAAAGATTGAAGTTGCGCTCCAAAACATCAAAGACAAAAAAACACTTTATGTGAGTGGTAATGTTAAAAACATACTTGAAAGAAATGTGCTATTTTTGAGAGCGATAGACAGCAAGCATGGGAAAAAGATACAACTGGAAGACATACGGCACTATGGCGTTATGGGATTGATAGGGAAAAGTACTTCTCGCACGATGGCGCATCTGATTTTTGACAACGAGGTGTCTATAGAGCAACAGAAAGAGCTGATGGAAAAATTCAATACGGGGCTCGATAGAGCGCGGGAAGAGTTTTCGTCTTTCTTTTTGACCAATTTCAGAGACAACAATAGAAAAAGAATGTCTTTTGACACGGCCTATAAATTTCTGAATTACTTGTATGAAGAAAAAAATCAAAGACAACGAACACTATTTTAGAGTTTCCCAGAAAAATCCGGAAAGGATGCTGGATGGTTTTTATGTCTTTGATGAAAAACATCCACAGGCGGATCAGTATATTGCGCGCACCAAGGAGATCAAAAATATCTTGATCACCATTCGGACATTGCGAGATAAGAACGAAAGACCGCAGATTATCAGAAAGTACTTTTCGTCATTGGCGAATATCTTGGAGAAATTTTCCAATTGTTCGGAATTTGCTTGTTTCATCAACGCCTGCGATAGTTTTGTTGATAGTGCAAGAAAGGACGCGGTTTTATTGGAGAAGATAGCGGAGCGCTACTTCCAAAAGCGAATACTCAATGAATATGCGCCAGAAGAATGGATACAAGCGATTTTGGATTCAAATTCCGCGCGCAAGAAAGGGAAATGCGGAGAAAAGAAACTCCTTCGTATTTTAGGAGAAAATGGTTTTTCAGAAGTGAAGACATGGAACGATTTTTTCGCAGAGGAAAAGTGTGCGGCGGTGTTTTCTCGCGCCTTCAGCATAAAGAATGTGCGAAGAAAATTGGGCATCCGTTTGTCAACAAAGAAGCAGAACAAGAACCTTGATATTCTGATCAAGGCGGGCGCCACGATATTTCTCTGCGAAGCAAAACACCTGAATACTGCGGGCGGCGCGCAAGACAAACAAATTGCCGAATTGATAGAAATCGTCAGTTTGCGAGAAAGCAGTAAGAATGTGTCTTATGTCGCATTTATAGACGGCGCTTACGCAAATGTTCTTTTACGCGACGCGCGCGGAGACGGGAAGTTGAAAACACAGCAAGAAGAAATCAAGAAGTATCTGTTGGAGAATCCGCGTAATTTTTGGGTCAATACCGCTGGTTTTCACGCTTTGATCGCAGACAGCGCATGACGACTATAGGCCAGCAGGAAATCCGGTGATACGGGCCTGCTGGTTTTTTTGTGCTCGTATCGTTGAGGAGGTCCTCCGTTGGCGACGGCTTGCGGGTTTGCGGCGAGGGCAGTATCATTGGATCATGAATGCCATTGGAGCCATTGAGAGAAAGATTGCGCCGGTTCTGCCGCGCGGCAATGAGCCGCTCAAGCGTTTTGTAAAAGACGCGCTGTTTTTGCAATTGCAGGATGTCAATAAAAAAATCGCCCTTTTTGAGGGTAAATACAATCACGGATTTCAGGAGTTTGAGCGAATGTGGAAAAAGGCGGCGCGGGTAAAAAAGCATGCCTATGAAACGGAAGGCGACTACATGGACTGGGAAGCGCTGGAAGATCATAAGCGTATGATCATGGGCGTCATCCATTCCTTTGATGATTGACGCGAAGGAGTTTTTAGCGGAGATGCAGAAACAGCGACAGCGCTTCTTTCCCGAAGCGCCTGTTATTTATCTTGAGGAACTGTCCTTTTATGTCAAGACGCGAATCATCCTGTCGGAAGATTCTTTCGTAGAAGTCCGCTTTAACGCGCATAACGCGAGGAAAAGTTACGCGCTGGTGCGCGATGGAAAGCGGGTCGCGGGATTTGACAATCTCGGCGGCTGGCATATTCATCCGTTCGGAAAACCTCATACGCATCGTCGTATCAGCGAGCCGCCGCTTGCGCATGTTTTTGAGTATTTTTTGCGCGGAGTATGAATTATTTTTTATACGGACCCGATACCTATCGGAGCCGCGGGAAACTGCGGGAGATTATTGACGCATATCGCGAGAAACACGCCGGGGGGGTTCTTGATCTGCATCGGTTTGACGCGGCGGAGGATGATTTGCAGGAATTTCGCTTGGGCTGCCGCGGGGGGTCGCTGTTTGCCGCGAAAAAACTCATCGTGCTGGAGCGGCCCTTTACCGTGCCCCATCAGTTTGACATTGCGCGATCAGCACTCGCGGATGCGCAGAGCGCATCCGCAGATATGATGGTGGTGGTGTGGGACGGTGCCTTGGACGCGGAAGCGAAGAAGCGGTTCAAAGACGTTGAAACGTACATTGACAAATCACAGGAATTCACGCCGCTCTCCGGTACCGCACTCCAGCGGTGGATCGCAGAGGAAGCCGTGGCGCGGGGTGCGGCGCTCTCGCCCGCGGAGCGCACGGCGCTGGCGATGTCTTGCGGCGGGGACCTCTGGACCGGCAGTCAAGAAATAGAAAAAGCGGCGCTCGGGCGCGCCGCTGGAGCCGCGGCTCCAGCGGCGCGTCATTCCGTGTTTGACTTAGGCGACTCATTTTTCTTGGCACCGGTGCCCGCGCGGCGCATCCTCCTCTCGCTCATTCGCGCGGGCGAGGACGAGATGGGGTTGTTTACGTATCTCGCGAGTCACGCGCGCAAACTTCTGGTCATCAAGTCATATAGTGAGCGCGGCGTGTCGCCTCCTGCGAGCGCCAAGATACACCCCTTTGTCGTAAAAAAAGCATCCCGACAAGTCGCGATGCTTTCTCTTGAAAATCTCACGCGAGCGCTCTCGCGTTTTCTGGAAGAAGACCGGCGGATAAAAACGGGTATGTCCACGGCGCGTGAGTCGCTCCTGCGGATGCTCGGGTGACTCAATGGTCCCCGTACATTTTTTGCAGAATCTCCTGAGTAGTGTGTTTCAGATCTGCCAAGTGGTCAGTGACTACGTTCCAGACGCGATCCAGCGAAACGGAAGAGTACTCGTGGATAAGGATGTCCCGCATCCCAGCGATTTGCTGCCAGGGTATATCAGGATAGTGCGTCCTCGTCGCTTCCGGAAGATGTTTTACCGCCTCTCCGATGATTTCCGGGCGTCTCATGACCGCGTCTTGTCTCTGAATATCGCGTTCAAACGCCGTCAGGGTGAGTCCCCGCGTATACTCCTCAATCTTACCGATGCTTTCCAGAATATCGTCCAGATATACGCGCATTTCCTTTGTCATAGGAGTACGGTCTGCTGCTACAGGATTTTTTCTCGCAGCGCCGGCTTGAGCGCTTGATATTCAACCAGGTCCACTTTTTTCCCGAGTACTTTTTCCAACTGCTGTTTGATACCGATAAGATCAAGAAGGGTCATCCGCTTTGGGATGTCCACGAGGATGTCGATATCACTATCGGGGTTCGCGGCGCCGCGCGCCGCAGAACCAAACAGACCGACGCGCGCCGCGCCGTTGGTCTGGAGAATAGGCAGTATTTTATTGCGGATCTCTTCCACGGTCATACGGCTACGATAAAAAATATGCCTTTGTTTGTCAAATCAAAAACGTCCCGCAGCGGCGGGACGCGTGTCCGCTCCACCGATCACTTTGTCGTCGATTTTCCGATGGATTTCGCGAGGCGCGACTTGAGGCGGCTTGCTTTGTTTTTGGCAATGGCGCGGGTCTTGGCTGCCTTGTCCAGCGCCTGATACGCCCTGGCGAGCGCCTGCGTCATGTCTTCTTTTTTGCCGTCCGCCGCAGACCTCTTCACGGCTTTTACCGCGGTTTTATACGCCTCTTTGCGGACGAGGTTCTGCGCTCTCCTCCGTAGCGACTGGCGGAGCGCTTTTTTTGCGGATTGCGTGATGGGCATAGTGAAGAGCATGGTATCGCGAAGTCAGGAAAAAGTCAAACATAGATTTTATACTTCGCCGCATACCAATCGTTGCGCAAGTCATAAGCAGGTACTATTATGAACACTTTTCTTGTTTTCATACTCACGGTGTTGGCTGCCGGTCTGATGTTGTTTTTTATGGCGCGGCGTTCCGAGAGAAACAGCAGATGATAAAGCCGCTTTTGCTATTCGCCGTCTTCCTTATCCGCCACCGGATGCGTTGTATCTTTTGAATTGTATCTTTTGATTCGATCCCTCAATATTGCCGCGCGCTCAAAATCCATGGCGCGCGCGGCTTTTTTCATTTCACGCTCCAGTTCTTTGATGATTTCTTTTGCGGGGCCCTCAGGGAGGAGTTCCGTGTCATCCTTTTTTTCTTCCCGCAGGGAATCGCGGATCGCCTTTTCAATTTTTTTCGGAGTGATGCCGTGTTCGTGGTTGTGTTGTTCCTGAATGTTTCTGCGCCGATCCGTTTCGCGGATCGCGGCGCGCATGGAGCCGGTCATCGCATCCGCGTAGAGGATCACTTTCCCATCAGTGTGGCGCGCGGCACGGCCGATGATCTGGAGTAGGGTGGTCTCGTTGCGCAAAAATCCTTCTTTGTCCGCGTCCAAGATCGCGATGAAGGATACTTCGGGCAGATCCAGTCCTTCACGGAGGAGGTTGATGCCCACGATGACATCGTGCTCGCCCAGTCGCAATTTATTCAAGATGTCGGGGCGCTCCAGGGTCTTCACGTCCGCGTGCAGGTACTGGGCTTTCACGCCCGCTTCCGCGAGGTACTCGGCAATGTCCTCGGCGAGCCGCTTGGTGAGCGCCAAGACCAGCGAGCGCTCGTTTTTTGCGCTGCGGATTTTTATTTCCGCAATGATGTCCTGCACCTGGTTTTTCGTGGGGCGGATTTCAATTTTCGGATCCAAGATGCCGGTGGGGCGGATGAGTTGCTCGGTAATAAATGAGGCGGTGGGTGGTAGGTTGTAGGCAGTAGGATCTTGTGCCCGACTCTTGTCAATTTCGTACGCGGCGGGGGTCGCGGACGCATAGATCACCCGGTTTATTTTCTGATTGAATTCCGCAAACGTGAGTGGCCGGTTGTCCATCGCGGACGGCAGGCGGAAGCCGTACTGAACGAGCGTGTTTTTGCGGCTGCGGTCGCCCCGCTCCATGCCGCGGATCTGGGGGATGGTCGCGTGCGACTCGTCAATCACGGTGAGGAAATCATCACCGTGGGCATAGCGGAAGTAATCAAGTAGGGTGTGGGGCGGCGTGCCCGGCTCGCGGAAATCCAGGTGGCGCGAGTAATTCTCAATGCCGTTGACGTAGCCCATGGTTTGCAGCGTCTCCAGGTCAAACTCGGTGCGCTGTTTGAGCCGCGCCGCTTCCAATACATTCCCCTCGCTTTTCAATGTCGCCAGCCGGTCCCGCAATTCTTGGCGGATGTTCGCAAGCGCGATGTCCAGTTTGTCCTGCGGGGTCACGAAATGCTTTGCCGGAAAGATTCGGAGAGATCGTAACGTGGAAACTCGGTTTCCAGCTTGGAAACCGAGTTTCCACGTTTGAGTGAGGGATGCGATGCGTCCATGTTCAATCACGACCATAATCGCTTGTTCCCCGGACGGCAGATGGATTTCCACGGTGTTCTCGCGCGTACGGAAGTGTCCCTGCCGGGGATCCACGGGGTTGCGGCTGTATTGGAGCGCCACCAGTTGTGCCAAGAGGACCTGTCTGCTCATGCGCGTGCCCACCCGGAGCGGCACGGAAACCTTTTGGTACTCTTCCGGGCTCCCCACGCCGTAGATGCACGAGACCGAGGCCACGATGATGACGTCGCGGCGCGTGAGGAGCGAGGCGGTGGACGCGTGGCGCAGGCCGTCAATCACCTCGTTGATCTTGGCGTCTTTTTCTATGTACGTATCCGTGCGGGGAATGTAGGCCTCGGGCTGGTAGTAGTCGTAGTAGGAGACGAAGTAGCGCACCGCGTTGTCCGGAAAAAATTCTTTGAATTCTTGATAGAGCTGGGCCGCCAAGGTCTTATTGTGCGAGATGACGAGGCAGGGCTTTTGGATCTTTTCAATGACGTTCGCAACGGTGTATGTCTTGCCCGACCCCGTGACTCCGAGGAGCGTCTGGTGCTTCACGCCCGCGGCCATATTCGTCGCGAGTGTAGCAATCGCGGCGGGCTGGTCCCCGCTGGGAGTAAAAGTTGATCGCAGTTGAAACTTCATATACGGTGTAACAATATGATATACAGATCAACATCTATCTACTTATGAGGAGGAATAGGGCATGGAATTGTGGAAATATTCAATCCCGATAGCAATATTGCTTGGCGTCCTCTTTATTGCTCGTTGGTTCTTTTGGGGACGCATCGGTGATAGAGACGGACGGTGCGGGGGTGATCCTCCGGTACCTCGATGAAGATCGGTGCCCCATTCCCCGTGGTGGCGTCTGTGACAAGGAGTCGTTCGCGGCGCACCCGCACCCGTCAGCGTAGGCCTTTTTTAAAAGGCCTTTTTCATTTATGCTTGCGGTATGATTTCGTTTATCGAGGGCGGTATTATCTTCGCCGGCGAGAAGTTTATCGTCGTTGCGGCAGGGAGCGTGGGGTATAAGGTATTTCTGGGCGGCGACGTGCTTCAAAAAATGCCACCGAAAGGCAGCGATGTCAAACTCTGGCTACACGACCACGTGCGCGAGGACACCCATGAATTATACGGGTTTTTCCATTACGCGGAATTGGAACTGTTTGAGATGTTGATTTCCATCTCCGGCATCGGGCCCAAAGGCGCTTTGGGGATTCTCGGTATCGCACCCGCGGATACGCTCAAAAAAGCCATTGCCGCCGGAGACACGTCGTATCTGACGCGGGTGTCGGGCATCGGGAAAAAGATCGCGGAAAAAGTGGTGCTGGAGTTGAAAGACAAGATGGCCGGGCGGGGGCAAACCGTGGAGGCGCCGGAATTGAAGACCGAGGCCGACGCGCTGGACGCGCTCGTGGCGCTGGGCTACTCCCCGCGGGAAGCGCGCGAGGCGCTCGCCGCGGTACCGGCCGAGGCCGCGCGTGTGGAGGAACGGGTGCAGATGGCCCTCCGCCGCATCGGCGGAAAAAAATGATGAGAACCCATCTCAAAATTCGCTTTCAGGGGCGAGATACGGGATTTTTGAGGCGAGGCGAAGCGGCGGACGCCGAGCCGTATCGGGGATACGGCGAGGCGGAGCCGCAAGCCGCAGCCAAAAATCCCGTATCGGAGCCGAAATGGAATTTTGAGATGGGTTCTACTACCCGCTCGTTTTTGCAATCCGCGGAATGGGAGCAGTTTCAGCATACCCTGGGCCGGAAAACATGGCGCGCGGCGGGTGTCCTCGTCATCCGTCACGACCTGCCCTTGGGGTTGAATTATTTGTACGCGCCGCACCCCGATCCTTCACGATTCACGAGCCACATAATACAAGACACGATGTTGCGAGAGATAGAGAAGATTGGAGCGCGGGAGAGGAGCATTTTTCTGAAAATAGATCCGCTCGCTCCTCTTTTGTATCGTGATACGTGTCTCGTGTGTCGTGAAGCGCCATCGCTCCAGCCCCGCGAGACGATCATTATAGATCTCGTCCAGCCGGAAGAAAAACTGCTCGCCGCGATGCATGAGAAAACCCGCTACAACATACGGCTGGCGGAAAGAAAGAATGTCGAATGTCGAATAGCGAATGTCGGTTTCGGGGAGACGAACGATTTCGAGATTTTCTGGCGGCTGCTGCAAGAGACCGCGGCGCGGGACGGGTTTCGCACCCACCTGAAGGAATACTACAAAAAATTGCTTGAAACCCGTTCTGACCGTTTCTCCAATGAGTTATTTTTCGCCGAGTATCATGGCACGACAGTCGCCGTGGCGCTGATCAATTTCTATGGAAGTCCGACTTCCATAGGGATGGCGACGTATCTGCACGGCGCTTCCTCCGGCGCAGATCGCCAAGTGATGGCGCCGCACCTGCTGCATTGGCGTATCATACGGGAAGCCAAGCGCCGTGGGTGCGCCGCGTATGACCTCTGGGGTATTGACGAGGCGCGCTGGCCCGGCCTCACGCGCTTCAAACAGGGGTTCAGCGGTAGTATTCTGATTCGTCCCGCGTCAGTTGATGCGGTATACCGCTCGAGTCCATATTTCCTCTATTCCCTATGGAGACGTTTCTCGCGAAAGTAAAACAGGTATTGCCGCAGCGCGTTTTTCTTCTCCTGCAGCGGCCGTATCACTTCCTGCTGGCATGCGCGGCGGCGGCGCTGTTTCGGTTCCCCAGTAGGCGGCTGATTGTCATCGGGGTGACCGGCACCAAGGGCAAGACCACCGTGGTGCGGCTGCTCCACGAGGTGTTATCTGCCTCGGGCGCTTCGGTTGCGTCGTGCTCCAGTTTAGAATTTCGCCGCGGCAATACCGCCGCGCCGAATACGCTCAAGATGACCATGCCCGGCCGCTTTTTTGTGCAGCGATTTTTGCGGAGTGCGGTAAGAGCTGGGTGCCGGTATGCGGTGATAGAAGTGACGAGTCAGGGCATCGCGCAGTTTCGGCACCGCGGCATCCGGTTCTCGGGCGCCGTGGAGACGCATGTGGCACCCGAGCATCTGGAAGCGCACGGCGGGTTTGAGCCGTATCTCCGGACCAAACTGGATCTGTTTTGGCGCCTGCCGCGGGACGGGGTCGCGGTGATCAACCGCGACGACGCCCAGTGGCGACGGTTTGCGGCAGCCACCGCGGCACGCACGGCCTTCTACGGCAAAGACGCGATTACGTTGGGCGCCAAGCAGTGGAAGATTTCCGATGTTGTCATCGGGCAAGACGGCATTACGTTTTCCGTGGCGGGGCGGGTGGTGCGCTCGCCGCTTTTGGGTATCTTCAATTTTTACAACATTCTGGCGGCTGTGGCAGTCGGGCTTGCCCACGGTATCGCGCTGGAGCGCATTGCCGAGGCCGTGGGGAGGGTGTCAGGTGTCCCTGGCCGTATGGAGTTTGTCGCGCGTGCTCCCTTTGCCGTAGTAGTGGACTACGCGCATACGCCGGATTCTCTAAAAGCGGTGTACGCATTTTTGAAGCAAAACCAAAAACCAAAAACAAAAAACAAAAAACTGATCTGTGTTCTTGGCGCCGCGGGTGGGGGCAGAGACAAGTGGAAACGCCCGGAGTTCGGGAAGATCGCCGCAGAGTATTGCGATCAGATGATTCTGACAAATGAGGATCCGTATGACGAAAACCCGCAAGTCATTTTAGAAGATATTGAAAGCGGGTTTTCGCAAATTCCAAATTCCAATCCCCGACTGAATCGGGGACAAATTCTAAATAATATAAGGAAGATTCTTGACCGTCGCGAGGCGATCCGCGAGGCATTGCGCCTTGCCTCGTCCGGCGATACAGTAGTGATTACGGGCAAGGGAGCGGAGCCGTGGATGATGCTGGCCCGCGGAGAGAAAATGCCGTGGGACGACCGCGCGGTAGTCCGCGAGGCGCTGCGGGAGGCACCACCTGCGGGCGTCGGAGAAAAATAAAAGATCAGGCGCGCCGTAGGCAGGCCTGATCGGATGAGATGCGGGTGCGCTGTTATTTGCTCGGTGCCTCTTCCCGCGGTATCTGTTGCTTCATGCGATTTTCTATGACGAAACATATCGCACCAAGCACCGACCCCTTATCAATACGGACCGGGCGCCATGCTTTTTTATACAGCGATCGGAGAGAGCGATAGCGGCAGGCAATCCCCAACGTCACTTTTTGATATTTCTCGTCCGGGTAGAGGGTGCCCCGCACGCTTATCGCAAGCGGGCGGTTGAGGATTTTTTGGGGGATGGGAATCGTGTTTGGGATGAGGGGATCCGACGTGGCATGCAGGGTGCATACAAAGAGAATGCGGTCATCGCTCTGTGCAGGAGTAGGGAGGGGGCTATATGTCTGGAGTTCTTGCTGTAATTCCACGCGAAGAATCTCTGCCAGGATACTGCCCGAGATGCCGTAGTTGAATTTGATGTCATAGGCATAGGGCGGTTCCCATATCATATGCCGCGTTGCTTCTGCGATATTGATTTCCATCATCGATCCTCCTGGAGAAGAGCAACATCAAAATAAGAACTATTTTCAGTAAATACCATCATCTCTATCATGTCAACCATAGCGAAAGAAGGCCGCGAGTTTGAGATCATCCCCCGGGACGACCACGATGTCCTCGTGCGCGTGCGGGGCCGCACCGTGCGCGATCTTTTTGTGCATGCGCTCCGCGCTGCCGCGGCCTATATGCATCCCGAGGCGCTCACGGCGGGCGCCGGGGACAAGCGCGTGGTGCAGGGCATCGCGGTGCAGGCGGTGGACGCGCCTTCGCTCCTCGTGGAGTTTATGACCCGGATACTCGCGGAGGCAGATGCGCACGGCGCCGTATTCACGTCCGCGGCCTTCCGCGCGTTTGGGGAAAACTTTCTGGAGGCGGAGCTCACCGGCGTCGCGGTGGAGGATGTGGCTACGGAAATACGCGCGGTGTCGTATCAGGATGTGGATATCAAGAAAAATCCGGACACGGGCCTTTTGGAAACCACGCTGGTGTTTGAGAGTTGATTCGTGTGCGCATACGTAAGATGCAGCCGTTTGACTTACAAATTCAATCCATTGCCTCGGACGGAAAACACGCGCCCGCGGAGATTGTGACAATGGCAAAAGACGGGGACGTTTTCGTGATTGCCATGACCGACCACGACACCGTGGGCGGCGTTGCCGAGGCGCTCGCCGCGGGAAGGGCTGCTGGCGTGCGGGTGATCCCCGGCATTGAATTGTCGGTGGAAGACCGCGGGGCGCACCTCTTGGCGTACGGCGTTGATCACGCGCACCCGGTATTGTGCGCTCGGCTGGAGGAGTTTCAGAAGACACGCGTGGAGGGCGCCAAGCAGATGGTGCAGAATCTCGCGGCCGCGGGGTTTGCGGTGGCGTGGGAGGATGTTGCGCGCGAGGCGCAGGGCGCCATAGCACGTCCGCATATCGCGCGCGCCGTTTTGGGGCGGCCGGAAAACATGGAAAAACTCGGCGGCATTGCGACGAGCCATGATTTCATCCAGAAATATCTCACTGACGAGAGTCCGTATTACGTTCGCCGGGCGCACATTTCTGCCAAGGACGCGATAGCGCTCATTCATATCGCCGGGGGTGTTGCGGTGTGGTCGCACCCGGCGGTCCATTTTCAGGGCGACGAAGAAGGGCTCGAGGCATTTTTGAAGCAGTTGATCGGCTGGGGTATTGCGGGGCTGGAGGTCTTCAGCCCCGCGCACACTGAAGACGACGCGGAGTATCTCTGGGTACTCGCCGGGAAATACGGACTGCTCTTTACCGGCGGGTCTGACTTTCACGAGGCAGGCGAGCATCCGGCGGATACGCGGGGCCTCCACGCGGCACGTACCATCGGCGACTTTGAGACCTACGGATTTCCGACCGACCAGATCCTGCCGCAACTGGACGCGCGGATTACAAGCGAAAAATAATCATTTCAATACGCATTCCGATCGGAATACATATTGAAATGAAATGACGCGTCTGCTATGATATGCCGCATCTTGACGTGGCGATGGCAAAGAGAAAATCAAAGGTGATTATCGTATGCCTTGATTGACCCGCGCGTCAATTTCTGCTACGCTCGCTGGCATGTCTCGCAGGCAACTTCGCAAACTTCCCGCATCGGCGCGAAAATTTCTGCGCCGCGAAAAAGCCCGCATCCGGCGCGAGGCGCCGGATCATGCCGAGGCAGAACAGCGCGTCAAGGAACTTGTGGCTAAAACGCGACTGGGCTATACTGGGTTGGAGGATAAATCCGTGTAGTAATAAAATTCGCCGAGTATCGCGGATTTATTCCGCGATACTCGGCCACAGTGGAAAGGGGAGGCAGCGAGCTTCGCCTGTGTCGGAAGGGAGTAAAAGCAAAGACATTTGCTTTTACTCCCCTTCGTAAGGGTCTCCCCCTCCGAGTAGTATGCCCTCACTCCGTACCGCTATCCTTGCCGCACTGGCGCTCTTTGGTCTTTCCATCGGAGCGCTTTTTGCGTTCTCGCGCGGCGACGGGAAGGGATTCGCGACCGTGGAGATCAATGGCGCCTCGCTGGTTGCCGAGAAGGCATCCGAGCGGACTGCCTGGGCGCGCGGCCTCTCCGGTCGGGAAGCGATCGGAGAAAATCAGGCAATGCTCTTTGTTTTCGGGCGCCCGGATCGCTACGCGATTTGGATGAAAGAGATGCAATTCCCGATCGATATTTTTTGGATACGAAACGGCGTCGTCGTGGATATGGAAGAAAACGTACCTGCGCCTGCGCCGGGCGTCGGGGATGCGGCGCTGCCGGTGTATCGCCCTGACGCGGACGCGGAGATGGTGTTGGAGACCCGGGCGGGATTTGCAAAAAAGTACCACATCCTCATCGGCGATCGTATCCGCATCACGGAGGGAGATGTGGCGATGGGGGAGACGCCGGAGCCCCCGCCGTCTCCGGAGCCCGGAGCGGAGTTCACCATCGATGCTTTATATGAAAACCCCGCGGCTGGCCGCGACTTTGTCATGGGTAAAGTCATTGAGGAAAACCGCGCGTACCAGAAATACCCCTTTACCTATCAATCGGGCGACTTGCGCCTGACTGGCATTATCAACGTACCATCCGGTCCGGTGCCCGCTGGAGGATTTCCAGTGCTCATTCTCAATCACGGACTTATTGATCCAAAGATTTATACGTCCGGCCGCGGGTCCCGGCGCGAGCAGGATTTCTTCGCGAAGCACGGGTACGTCACCCTACACCCTGATTACCGCGGGCATGCCTCTTCCAGCCCCAATACAAACCCGCATCATGATTTTTATGTGGGCTATACCCGGGATGTCATGGCGCTCGTGGACGCGATAAAAAATCATGGCGGTACCTTGATGGACAAGGGACGCATCGGGATGTGGGGGCATAGTATGGGCGGAGGCATTGCCGCGCGCGCGGCAGTGCTCTCGCCCGACATCCGCGCGTATGTCTTGTTTGCGCCCATCAGCGCGGATGCGGAGGAAAATTTTTATGAATTGGGCGCCGATGAGGTGCGGTGGTTGCGCGCCACCTACGGCGTAGAAGCCGCGCCGATATATCGGCGCATCTCGCCGATTGCGTACTTTGACCGCGTGCGCGCGCCCGTGCAGTTCCATCACGGAGTCGCGGACTACGCCGTGCCCATGACCTTCTCGCAGGACATGTTCAACGCGCTCACCCGGCTCAACAAAAAAGCGGAGTTTTTCAAATATCAGGGCGAAGGCCACGAGTTTGCGGCCGCATGGCCCCTTGCCGCGGATCGGGCGCTCCAGTTTTTTGACAAGTATGTGAAAGGGGCAAGATAAAGAGGGTAATTAGTGGCGGACATGACCAAAAAGATCGATGACTTAATGTAAATCTTATTTTAACATGACAATAGAACAAGCATTGGAACACGCACTGAACGGAGAAGCGGTCTTATTTCTTGGTTCTGGTTTTTCGCTGGGCGCGACCAATATTTTGAATAAGAGTTTTTTGAACGGCGCACAGCTGACTAAGCTATTGCTCGGAAAAATAAATATTAGTGAAGAACAGGTCAATTTACGCCACGCCGCAGAAATTTTTGTTGAACAGTCCAGCGATGAAGAGTTGGCCAATCTTTTACGAGGTCAGTTTAGCGTCAAAGTGATAGCGGATCACCACAAAAGTATCGGAGCTGTACATTGGTTTCGTATATTTACGACCAATTATGATAATGTGCTTGAGCGGGCCTATGCGGAAAATTCACGACAACTCGTTTCTGTGACACTTGGTCAAGACCCATCCCAGTTTGTAGCCGTACCAGATTTATGTCTCCACATCAATGGCGATATTGGATCACTGACGCCGGATTCTCTATTTGACTCTTTCAAGCTCACCGATACTAGTTATCTAACGGACACATTCCGTGGTAGCTTGTGGGGTGATTTTTTTAGGACTCAATTGCGTCACGCGCAAGCGATATTTTTCCTCGGGACATCCTTGGGCGATATTGATATTACGCGAATTCTATATGAAGAACGGGCAATAAAAGACAAGTGTTTCCTCATTACTAATCCGCAACCGTCAAAGGTTGACCAGTTGATACTCGCCAAGTACGGCACGGTCCTCCCCTGGGGAATGGAGAAGTTTTCTCGCATATTAGATGAAAAAAAGAGAAGTTGGAATCCCGCACGTTACGAGCCTGTACGCATCGCTTTTGAAGAAATAAAAAAACCAAACGATATCCGCATTACTAAGGATCAGGATGCGTTTAATCTCTTTCTGCGCGGTGAGGTTGATAGGGGGCTCGTGTATAAGTCTCTCTTGGAGCCCGGGCAGAATCCTCCTTATTATGTGCTCCGTTCCAATCTGGCAATAATTTCTAAATATGCGGAGCAAAAAAAGAAAACATTCCTGATTACTTCATCATTGGGGAACGGGAAAACACTTTTATGTCTCGGGATTGCCCACAAGGCCCTGCTGGAAGGATATAAAGTATTTTGGTTAAAACCCGAGTACGACGACTACCATATAAATCGAGATATTACTTCACTCTGCCGCGATAGAGAACCGATTGTTGTGGTTGTCGAGAATTACTATCGCTATCTAAAAAATCTTCACTATCTGCGTGCCAATCGGACAAGTAAGGTTATTCTTATTTTGACTGCCAGAACCGATATCAATGATCATTACTATGATAGGTTGTTGGATGCTCTCGACCAGAAACCCGTTCTTCTGGATGTGGATCAGATCGACGATTCTGCCGCCGATCAAATCATTTCAATTCTTGACCACTTTAGTTTCTGGGGCAAGCATGCGGCAAAAAGTTTTTCCGAAAAGAAGCGTGTCCTTGACTTGATGAATAATTCCTTTCAACGCCTATTATTAGAATTATTAAAATCACCCGACATTTCCTCCCGTTTTTTAAACGTGCTTAGGGAGATTGAGCAGATGAAGGACGGAACAGGAGCTGTTGAACTTATCGTCGCATCGTGTGCTCTTTCGCTTCTTTTGGGCCATGAGGTTACAATTTCATCGGTGTCGGACATCCTTGAAACAGATGTTGTTCGCGACGCAAGAATTCGGCAGCATGCGGGCATACGCGAAATTATACGCATCGGCAGAGATTCCATTGAACTACAATCATCCGTGTTTAGCCAGTTTATATTGAGTAGCATTTCGGATAGTACGCTCCTCATCAATTCTTTGATAAAGATTGCCAAAAGAGCAGAACGCTTAGGTAAAAATAATTCGACCTACTACTGGATTTTTAGAGAGCTGGTTAGATTCAGCAACTTGCAGATGATATTACCCGAGCGGCAACGGCGCCCTATGGCAATCAATTTTTATGAGGCATTAAAGAATCTCGATTCAACAAAAGAACATCCGCATTTTTGGCTTCAATATGCGATTGCTCGCTTGTCATTTCCAGACCTTGATGAAGCCGGAATTTATTTTGAGAACTCTTATGCTTATGCAGAAAAACTTGGCAATTATAACACGAGACAAATTGATAATCATTTTGCACGATATCTTTTAGAGCGTTCCAAGGCAGAGGGTGATGCGGACAAAGCATATAGGCATTTTATCAAAGCACATGAACTTTTGATGCCGCAATTTAACCAGACGGATCTCTACTATCCATATCGTGTTGCCAAAGGCTACTATGGTTTTTTCTTCAAGCATTTCAAAAAACTCGCGTCGGAGCAAAAAAGTGAATTTTTGTTAGCCTGTCAGATGATCTTGGAGGGGATGCGAAGATTAGATTTTTCTGTTATGAACAATAGGTTTGTCAAAGAGTGTAAGAATAACTTGCAAGAAATCATGAAAATGAAAGAAAGGGGACTATTTTAAAACTTATGGAGAAGGGATACGGTTTTATCAAGACAGGGCATTATGAAGAAGACATTTTTTTCCATGCAAAGAATGTCATCGGAGCAAATTTTCAAGACCTTACCGAGGGCGATACGGTCGAATTCTTGCTACGGAAGAATAATGATGGCAGGTTAGAAGCGGTAAGGGTAGGTCGTACTTTCAGCGATAATTAAGGAGTAAAAACTGAGGGTTCCCGCCGCGGAGCGAGGATACTTTACTCATGCCGCAATCGTGAGCGGAGAGCAGGAAGGCGAAGCGTAAACGGAATTTGATTTTCTGCATGGTTTCATTTATACTCCCTCCATGCGCGACACGCTGGTCATTGATCTGGAGACGAAGAAATCAT
>JBBTVQ010000094.1:7445-30890 GCA_038063095.1 Patescibacteria group bacterium | reverse complement strand
GGTTCGCAGGAAAAGGTCTTTGTTGACTCCATCCGCTGGAACCAGGTGGGTTCCGTGGGCGCCTCTGATTTGGCGAACGTCATCACGACGCTGGAACCGGTAGGAGGAACAAAGAAAGAGTACCCGGCAGGCGTATCAGCCGATGGCAAGTACTACACCACGCGCTTTGACCCTCCATTGCTGTTGGACAAAGGCTCTTCAGCTGAGATTTACCTGAAGGCGGATATTGTCGGTGGATCCGACCGGACCATCAAGTTCAATATCTACCGGACATCCGACCTGGCGGTCCGCGGCGAGACATACGGCTACGGCATCACGCCTCCGACCTCGGGGACTGGATTTACTACCACCAATCCGTGGTACTTCGCCTCACAAGTGACCGTCGGCAAGGGCTCGCTCAACGTGGAGAACTCCACGAGCGTGCCTGCGCAGAACGTGGCGCTGAACTTGAACAACCAGCCCCTGGGCGCTTTCACGGCTGATGTACGGGGTGAGGAAGTATCCGTTGCCCAGATGGTATTCAACATCTCGGTCGGCGGGGGTGTGGCGGCCGGTACTGCAGTAGATGTGACCCAAGTATCCATCTATGACTCCAACGGCAAGATCGTGGCAGGACCGGTGGATGGCGCGTCAACGTACAAGTTGACCTTCACCGACACCGTTACCTTCCCGGTCGGCAAGAACGTATACACCATGAGAGGAAAGTACGGCACGGACATCCCCAACAACGCCGCCATACAGGCGTCCACGACTCCTTCCACGGACTGGACCACGGTACGAGGCGTGACCACCGGAGAGACCGTGGCGCCGACTCCGACATCGGCAGTATCGCTCTCCACCATGACCGTGAAAGCCGCGGCCTTGGCCATCAGCGTATCGTCCGATCCTCCGGCGCAGACCGTGGTTTCCGGGGCACAGAAGTTCACCTTCGCCAAGTACCTGCTTGACGGCGGCGCATCCGGCGAAGACGTGCGACTGCCTTCTATACCGCTTGACTACAGCGGCACCTCGGCTACGAACCTCACGACCTGCCAGCTGTTCGACGGCGCCACCGCGCTCAACAGCGGCAGTAACATCTTGAACCCGAGCTCCCTCAGCTCCACGACGCTGATCACCTTTGACGGCGTAGGATTCACGGTGCCAAAAGGCACGGTAAAGACCTTGGATCTCAAGTGCAACATCGCGTCCGGCGCTACCGGAGTGTATCAGTGGGGGTATGACACGACGGCATCGCCCACGATCACTGGTCTCGTATCCGGACAGGCGGTAACGCCCACGGAAAACGATTCTGCGGGACAGCGAATGACGCTCACCGCCAGCGGCACGTTTACCGTAGCCCTTGACTCGTCCAGTCCTTCGTACACGGTGACTGCCGCGGGACGCACCGCAGTGGCGATGTCGGTATTCCGCATCACTGCGACGAATGAAGCGCTCCGTCTGACCGACTTCGGGATTCAATTGTCCGGACCTTCCTCACAAGGCGCTTCGTCTTCTCCGCAAGACATCACGAAGGTAACGCTGTGGGACGGCGCCACAAACGTGGGAGAGACCGTATTCGTAGGTCTCAACTACACGGCGTCCACGACCATTACCAAGGACTTCATTGTTCCGAAAGACGGATCCAAGCTCCTGACCGCAAAAATTGACTTGGCGGCCCAGGGTCCGTCCCAGGCGGGTATTCCGGGCGCATTCATCGCGGTTGACTGGCCTACGGCGCCCATCTCCGCAACAGTGGGGTACGGGGTGGCAAGCGGCCAGCGGGTAGAAGTGACTTCCGGCTCAACCACCGCGACTGCGGGCGTGCGAGTGGTCAGATCCTATCCGACGGTTGAACTGGTGCCATTGGCCTCGACGAAGTTTGTCGCAGGACGACCAGACCTCTTCCGCTTCAAGATCACCGCGGCTCCGGAAGGAGACGTCGGGATCGCGAAGTTCACGTTCCGTATCGCAACATCGTCCGCAACGACCCGGAGAGAGATGATTGACAATGTCAATGTCTATGTATTCACTGATTCCACATTCTCAACGGTTGCCACAGGGCTCCAGTCGGATGGCGCCATGCTCCAGACCAGCGTTGATCTTTCCGGTGTAGCAGATACCACGGGGGTCAGCACGAGTTGGAACAGCGCGACAACGGACATTGAGATTTGGGCGGCGGATTCGGCGAACGCATCCACTACGGTCGTGGTCCCGGCAGGAGGCGTGCGGTACTTCGCGCTTCGCGCGGATACCCTTCTTCCTTCGGACGCGTCCTTCAGCGCATCCAGCCAGCTGCAAGGAGACGCGACGTTCGCATCTAACTTGCGGACGCCGTATCAGGGCAACCCCGCGTCAACCATTGCCACGAGTACGTTCATGGCAACCACGACGTATCTCCGAGAGCCGGACAACGGAGCGGGTCGCAATGGTGCCGCAAGCTACGACTTCGTCTGGCGGCCGTTCTCCACGACCACTACGCAGTCAAACGTTGCGAACGACTTCGCGACTGGATATGGTCTGCCTGGTCTCCCGACCACCAATACCAACACGCAGATCTTGACGCAATAATCTCTCGCTGCTTGTGCTCTGACGAAGCGTCCGTCGGAGAAGCGAGAAATCCCGCCCGTGGGCTTAGGCCCACGGGCGGGATTGTTTTTATCTTCCGAGGATAGCGAGAGAAATGCGAAAGCGCGCTTTCGCATTTCCGAGCGGCGCAGGAAGCAAAGGCAAGCCGTAGGGCTTGCCTTTCATGGCTTCTCCGTGATATTCTCCCTCTTATGAACGAAACACCTATTATATCCATAAAAAAGAAAATACTTGCGACTGGTATCGGAGGGTCTATCATTCTTCTTGCCGCAGGATGGGGATACTATCGGTTTATGCGCGCGCCGGAGCAGGCGGGCTCTTCAAGCAGTGAAGCAGAAAACAATGGCGCGACCGCATCTTCCGCGCCAATCATGGTGAGTACCGAGGGGGCAAAGAGAAACGGGAAATCTACCGTGGAAGCCGCGTCGTTGCCTATGGAACTCTCTTTTGCAGGCGCGCCCCGGCTCCGGCGGCCTATTACATTCTCTCCCGCGTTCTCCCCGGAAGCCCAGGCGATCATGCGCCGGAAAATTGACGCGAGCATCGCGGCCTTGGAAAAGGATCCACGGGTCTTTGACGAGTGGATGAATTTGGCCATATTGCGCAAAACCGTGGACGACTACGAGGGAGCGGCTGAGGTCTGGGAGTTCTTGACGCGCGTCAACCCGCGTCACGCGGGTCCTTTTGCCAGTTTGGCGTCGCTCTATGCCTTTGACCTCAAGGACCCGGAGCGCGCTGAGAAAAACTTCACAACCGCCCTGTCCTTATGGACAAAGGACACCAGCATATGGCGCAATGCTTATGACTTTTATCGGTATGTCCGAAAGGACGACGATAAAGCAAAACAAATTCTAAAGGACGGCATCAAGGACACGCAGTCGCCAGACCTGCAGTATCTGCTGGACCACTATAGCGAGCTGTAGAATCTTATTGAAAATATATCGCGCGACACTCAAATCCCCTCCGATTCGGAGGGGATTTGAGTTATCCACAGCTGCGGCTCTGTACACCGCGCGCAGGGATGCGTAGAATGGAGTTGAGTTATCCACAGAGTGCCGCGGATCTTGTCGAGCCGTAGCGCATTCTACTCTTTTTATTATTGTATTCACTCTTTCAACTATGCGCGTTTCAAAGATGTTTCGTCTTCGCAGCGACAAGCCGTCGATCGTCATTGCGGCCCTTGTCATCGGCATGGTGCTCTCGGTCGCGGGATCGGTCTTTGCCACCACGGTCGGCAACAGCATCTCAATCACGAGTCTCCTCAGCGCAAGCCAGGGAACCGCGGCGGCGCCTTCCATTACGTTCAGCTCTGATACCGATACCGGCATTTTCCGCTCGGACCAAGACATATTCGGGTTTACTACCGCAGGATCGGAGCGGGCACAGTTTACCCAGAGCGGAAGCTTTGGCATCGGGACCACGTCCCCGGGCGGATTTTTGGCGCTCGCCACCGCGACATCCTCTCCCGGGATTCTGGTGCGCTACACCGGAACAGGGCCTGCGCTCTATATTGAAGACGCGGCAAATGACACGACGCCGTTTGTGATTGACGCGAGCGGCAACCTCGGCATCGGAACTACTTCTCCCGGATCCATCCTCGCCGTCGGCAGACAGGGAGAGTCAGTAGGCGGGTACTTCTTTACGAACATAGGGTTGGGCATCGGCACATCTTCTCCGGGCGCCGGACTTGCGTTTGCGACGACTACCACCGGCACACAGACCGCCTTTCTCGTTTCTAACCTGGGCACAGGCGCCACTGCATGGTTTGAAGACGCGGCAAATGACGCCTCTCCGTTCGTCGTTGACGCGGCGGGCAATGTCGGCGTGGGCACCTCTTCCCCGGGGACGCTACTCAGCATTCACGGCGTGGCAAACTTCTTGGCGGACGCGACATCCTCGGTGTACAGTCGTTTGTCGTTGCCGCATTTTTCCGCCACCTCCACTGCCGCTACTACGACAATCTCCACCGGCGGATTCCAGGTAGGGAGCCAGGGCGCGGCGGCATTCACAGTCATGCAATCCGCGACCACATCAGTGGGCGTCGGCACTTCAACCCCGAGTTCTCATCAGTTTGAGGTTGGCGGCAATGCGCTCATCGGTGGCGGGGGATCAAACGCGACTTCAACGCTCACGATAAGCTCTTCCGGAACACGAATAGGGGGCTGTATAGAGCTCCGTGCGGCAGACGGAGGCATGATCCGGATTTACGCATCTTCATCAGTGATGACCGGCAGCTATAACAATCTGGGCCTCGCCATGCCGGGACGAAATTTGATAGTGGAAGCAGGAGGGTGCCGGTAGGATGGCTACAACTCTTTTCAGTTGACTCACTATCCCCTTATCATCTTTATGCGCAGATTCTCTCCTACGCGATACGCGGTGGTCGCACTCCTCGCAGCCGTATGGCCGTTCGCAACGCTTGCGGCAACGACGGATGCGGATGTTACGTTGCAGTTGCCGAGCGACGGCTCCACCTATACGCTCAAGTCCGGCGGCACCTTTGACGATATGTCCATTGCCGGCGGCACGATCACCTTCAGCGCGGACTCCGGCGGCTCCGTGAACATTGATCTCCGTTCCGGCGGAAAAAAGACCCTGACTAATGATCGCAATATCGCGACCGTCTGCGGCGATACCGAGTCAAAATTGGTCGTGACCCACGGCGCGGGCAGTACGGCGATAACGCCCGGCAGTACCTGCGGGTCCGGCGGTGGAGGCGGCGGTGTATCTGGTGGAGGAGGCGGCGGCGGAGGTGGTGGTGGAGGAGGCGGCGGTGCGGCTGCCCCGGTTCCCGCGACCGTAGACAAGGTGAGCCAGCTCAAACAGCAGATTACGGCGGTACAACAGCAGATTGCGCAGAAACTGAGTGCTGCGGGTGCCACGGCGCGGGGTGCCGTAGCATCCGTTGCCGGTGCGATTACGAGAAATCTTGCCTTGGGCGACCGGAATGACGAGGTAAAGACGCTTCAGCAGCTGCTGGCGCAAGATACGGCAATTTATCCCGAGGGGCTCGCCACCGGTCTGTTCGGCCCCGCCACCCAGCGCGCGGTCAAGCGGTTCCAGGCAAAGTATGGCATTTCTCAGTTGGGCACCGTGGGGCCCCAGACGCGGGCAAAGTTGAATGAAGTGTTTGGCGCTGCGGCTCCAGCAGCACCCGTGTCTCCGCCGGCGGTGTCAGCCGCACAGCCCGCTCCGGTATCTGCGGTTTCTGCGGGTATTCCTTCTCGGGTGCTCTCGCCTGGTACCCGCGACGATCAGGTACTGGCCTTACAGCAGTTGCTCGCATCGGATCCTGACGTATATCCGGAAGGAACCGCGAGCGGATACTATGGTCCGGCAACAACCCGCGCGGTGCGCAAGTTTCAGCTCAAATACGGCGTGATTCAGAGCGAGAATGAAACCGGAAACGGCCGAGTGGGTCCCAAGACCCTTGCCAAGATTCAAGAGATATTTAGCCCGGTTACTCCGGCTCCTGCGCCTGCCCTGAAGGCCCCGCAGCCCGCTGCTCCGTCTGCGGCGCCTTCTCCTGCGGCTGCTCCGGCTCCGGCCGCATCAGCTGCCGAGCTCAAGGCCGTGCAGGATCAGATTCAGGCGCTGCAGGCAAAATTGATCCAGGAGCAGATCAAGGCCATCCAGGAGAAAATAAATGCCCTTAAGAAATAAATAATAATGTATGTTTGACAACCGCGCGCCGATTGTCGTAGCGCTCCTGCTCCTGTTTTTCTTTGTGTCCACGAGCGCCGGATTTGCCAACATCTCCGTGGTGCAGGATCAGCTGCGCTCGGTGCAGCTCAAGCTCATTCAGGAAAAAATCAAACTGCTGCAGCAGGGAATCATTGACGCGGGAAAACAGCAGATAGTGGAACGTCGGGCAGCAGAAGATCGGGAAAAAGAGGTATCGGCCGCGACCAAGCCCGCGCCAACTCGGGCGGAGTTGACGCGTACTCTGGAAGGGCAGATCAAGACGCTCCAGGGAGTCATCGGAACCCTTCGCCCCCGGGTCATTGACGAGGAAACCCGGCGGATCGAGAAGCGAATAGCCGAGATTCAGGAAAAAGTAAAGACCGCGACCGGCGTGGCGTTGCAGATTCTTCAGGACGAGCTCAATTCCCTTTTGCAGGAATACGAGGCGCTCCAGGACCAGGTGCGCACGGCACTGAAGGAGTCCATTACCTATCGGCAGGCGCTGATCATCCAAGAGCAAATCCGCGCAGTGCAGGCAAAAGTGCAGGTCTTGCCCCTGGTGGTCCCGATACCGGCGGCAAAAGCCGCTGCTCCGGAGCCCGCTCCCTCGGTGAGCAGCGATGCCACGGTCAAGGGCATACAAGCGGAGGTTGAGAAGTTGCGTCTCAAAGTTATCCAGGCGCAGATCAAGGCCATACAGGAGAAGATCAACGCGCTGAAAAAGTAATTTTTATGAGAGGACGAGGAGCTTTTTTCCGCCTCGGGCTCCTGTTTTGTTGCGCTGCGTCTTTCTTCGCCTCCGCAGACGCTCTCGGCGCCAGTGTCGTGATCAATGAGGTGCTCTTTGATCCGGAAGGCACGGATACCGGACTGGAGCGGATTGAACTGTACAATGCGGGTGACGCGCCGGAGAATATGACGGGTTGGCGCTTGAATCCCGACGGAATCGGGTATTTTTTATTTCCCTCCGGATTTTCTCTTGCGCCAAAGTCCTTTGTCACGGTGCGTCTGCGCCAAACCGGCGTTGATACGGAGCGGGACTTGTACCATTTCTCGTCCGCTTTGAAAGACAACATGGGAAATACTTCGGGGTTTGCGGCGCTTTTTTCCGGTGATCCGGGAAAGGATACCGTCACGAGTTTCGTGCAGTGGGGCAGGTCTGGGCAGACATGGGAGAGCGCTGCGGAGGATGCGGGGTTGTGGCGGCGGGGAGAGTTTATTTCTCTGGAGGGTGTCAGTGAAGGAGCGTCTGCGGTGCTACGGCTGGGCGGCTCCGCGAGCGGTGGTGCTGCTGCGTGGCGCATGGTGTCCTCTCCTACGCCGGAGGCCGGGCAAGAGACAACTTCCACCGCCGTATCGGGGTCCTCGGCATCATCGGCGGTGCCATCGTCATCCGCATCGGCGCCGTCTGTATCTTCATCAGGCAGCGTGTCCGTCCTGGCGCCGGCTCCCACGATTGAAGCGCGTGCGGGACGGGATCGCACGGCCATCACCGGGGCTTCCGTTGATTTTGAAGGAACGGCAATCGGGCTTCTTGGAGTACCCATTGACAACGCGCGCTTTTGGTGGAATCTCGGGGACGGCGCTACCGCAGAGGGCAGGAGGGTCTCGCACGTATGGCGCGTGCCCGGGACCTATATCACGGGACTCTCGGTATCTTCCGGCGCGTATGCGGCTGCGGATTATATCACGGTTACCGTGGTTCCAAACAAAGTAGCGATCACGGAAGTTACACAGGGAAGTACCGGCTTTATTCGCCTCTCCAACGGCTCTGACGCTGCGGTGGACCTCAGCGGATGGATCATTGAGGAAGGCGAAATACGGCGTTTTATCCTGCCGATCCATACGATGATGCGGGGCCGGGGAGAGGCGGCACTCGCGCACGCCGTCACCGGGCTTTCTGGAACGGCGCCATTGCGCGTTCGTTTTCCGGACGGCTCCGTCGCCTTTGATTATCAGCCAAAATCCGCGGCATCAACGCCGGAGTCGGCGTCGGCGCCTGCGCCGGCGCCTGCCGCACTGATGCACGCACCACTCCCATCCGTCGTACCGGAAACGACGCGTCAAAAAGCGGATGCCCCGGAGTTGTCTCTGGCGGTTCCTCCAGGTGAGGTCTCATCTTCGTCGCCGCATGCGCCAGCAGCGGCAATCGGAACCGTGGGATCCGGCTCCGGGTATGGATTTCTCGGGCTCGCGGCGCTGCTCTCCGCTGGGGCTTCCGTGGCCTTTTTTTGGATGAAGAGATTCTTTGCGTGATGCCAAGAACCTATCTCAAAATTCGCTTTCACGGGCGAGCATAAACGATTGTCAATCGTCTACGGGATTTTTTCAGCGAGGCGAAGCGGCGGACGCCGAGCCGTATCGGGGATACGACGAGGCGGAGCCCCAAGCGTGCCGCCAAAAATCCCATATCGGAGCCGAAATGGAATTTTGAGATGGGTTCAAAACCAAGAGTCATTGTATGCGCTACGGCGTATCATCCTTTTGTCGGCGGCGCGGAAATTGCAATCCAAGAAGTCGCCCAACGCCTCTCGGGGCGGTTTGATTTTTTTGTGCTCACCGCGCGTACGGCGCGCTTTTTGCCTCGGCGCGAACAGCGCCCCGAGGCCACGGTCATCCGCCTTGGCTTCGGCACGCGCTTTGACAAGTGGCTCCTCCCGTTTTTGATCCCCTATTATGTTATCTCCGACCTCCGACTTCCGAAATTCGCCTCCTCGGCGAATTCCGGGGCTTCGCCCGTCGGAAGCCAAGACATTGGCTTCCGACCCAACCTTCTGCTTTGGGGCATGGACATCTCGCAGGGTTCTCTTGGGGCCGCCGCGGTAAAACTACTGCTGCCGCGCATACCGTTCGTGCTGACGGTGCAATACGGAGAGTCGCCGGAGCATCTGCGGCGCGGCCGCGGGGGTTGGATCCGTCGGGGATTTCGCATGATGCTGGGACGCGCCGACCGCGTGACTGCGATTTCGTCGTATCTTTCGGGCGTTGTCCGCGCGTATGGCTACTGCGGACCGGCGGCGGTGATACCGAACGGAGTAGATGTGGCGAAATTCCAAAACCCATCCCCGATCCAATCGGGGACCAAAACACAAACAAAGCACGTTGAAGCAAATGTTTTTGCTTCAACGGTTCAAAGCAACGCCAACGAAGGGAAAACGATTATTACGGTGTCGCGGCTGGTGCCCAAAAACGGCGTTGATATTCTCATTGATGCGATTGCCGAAGTAAAAAAAGAGATCCCCAATGTTCGGTGCGTCATCATCGGCGATGGACCGGAGAGAGCCAACCTTGAGTCGCGAATCACGAAGTTCGGACTGTACAATTCGGTACGGATACAGGGCGCCATTCCCCACGAAGAAATCCGTTCGCGCCTCCATGCGGCGGACATCTTTGTGCGGCCGTCGCGCTCCGAGGGTATGGGCATCGCGTTTGTGGAGGCAATGGCTTCGGGATTGCCCGTGGTCGGCACCGCGGTCGGCGGCATCCCCGATGTCATTGAGCACGTAAAGACCGGCCTTCTGGCGCGGCCCGATGATGCGCGTGATCTTGCGCGCCAGATCATTCGTCTGATGCGGGATCCCGCGCGGGCTCAGGAGATGGCGGATGCGGGACGCAAAAAAGCCGCGCGCGATTTTGATTGGGACGTGATCGCCCGCGCATACGGAGAGACGTTTGCAGAGGAGCTGAGTGTTAAGAAGCGCGTCATGATCGCAACCGGCCTCTTCCCGCCCGAAATCGGGGGGCCCGCCACGTACAGCATGCTCTTGGTTGACTGTCTCCCGCAACGGGGGATTGGTATTCGTGTGGTACCGTTCCGATGGGTTCGCCATCTGCCGCGTGCGGCGCGCCACCTCGTATATTTTCTCCGCGTGCTCTCCGCCTGCCGCGGGAGTGATGTCGTGTTCGCGCAAGACCCGGTGAGTACGGGCTTGCCGGCAATGGTCGCCGCGCGCGTCCTGCGCAAGAAATTTTTACTGAAGATTGTGGGGGACTATGCGTGGGAACATTTTCAAATGAAAAATGAAAAGCGAAAAATGAAAAACGGCGATGCGGCCTCTCCGACCGTAGATGAGTTTCAGCGGCGAAGATATGATGTGAAGACCGAGATTCGCCGTTTTATAGAACGACTGGCGGCGCGGCGCGCGCATGCTATCATCGTGCCGAGCGAGTATCTGAAATCCATCGTCATGCAGTGGGGTGTGCCGCAGGAGAGAATAACGGTGATCTACAACGCGTTTGAGACGCCGCTCGCTTTTCCTTCCAAAGAAGAAACGCGGATGCTATTAGGCGTTTCTCCTAATGCGTTTCAGATCGTATCCGTGGGGCGCCTGGTGCCGTGGAAGGGATTTGAGGCGCTCATCCGTGCCGTGGCGATGGCAAGAAAAGAGATCCCCGGGGCGCGTCTCACGATCATCGGATCAGGACCGCAGGAAGCGGCACTGCGGCGCGTCATCGCCAAAGAACACATGGCGGGTGTCGTATTCCTTGCGGGTGCTCTGCCGCACGATCTTGTGCTCCGTCATCTCCGTGCCGCGGATCTCTTCATACTCAACTCTTCGTATGAAGGGTTTTCCCACACGCTCCTGGAAGCCATGGCAATGGAGGTGCCGGTCATGGCGTCTGACGCCGGCGGCAATAGCGAAATCATTACCGACGGCGCCACGGGTCGGCTATATCCGAGGTGCGACGCCCGCAAGGTTGCGGAGGAGATCCTGCATCTCTATCGTCGTCCGGAAGACCGCGAGCGTTTTGCGCGGGCAGGACGGGCGGCACTAGGCCGCTTCAGTACGGAGATCATGCTCGCCTCCACGGCCGCTCTCCTATGGAAGTCCGACTTCAATAGTGTTTCAAGTCCTATGGAAGTCGGACTTCCATAAATCATGCACTATGAGGGTACTCATGTTTTCGCAGGATCCAGAGGTACTCATGGAAGGGAGCGATGTCCATGCGCGCCTTCGTGACTATGCCCGCGTGCTCGGGGAACTCTACGTCATCGTGCAGGCACAGGAGTCGAGACGTACATCTGCATCCGGCGGGCTCTTTCTGTATCCCGTGGTACCCCGCGGCGTCTCGGGACTTCTCCGCGCGTGGCGTATCGGGGCGATGCTCTGCCGGAGACGCTCCTTTGACGTCATCAGCGTCCAGGGGCCTGGTCTTTTCGGGTGCATCGGTTTTTTGCTCTCGCGCCGTTTCCGCGTCCCGTTCCAACTCCAGCTCCACACTGACTATATGAGTCCGCGGTACCGGCGCGCGGGATGGAAAGAGAGGATTCAGTATGGGTTGGTCCGATTACTCATTCCCCGCGCGGATTGTATTCGTGCCGTGAGTGAGCGAATCAGGCGTTCGCTGGCGGTACCCGCCGCAGCGCTTCCTATCTTTACCGATGTCCAGCAGTTTCTCGATGTCAGAGCCGATCCGGATACCGAGCGTCGCTTTGCAGGATTCGATTTCAAAATGATCGCGGTCGGGCGCCTTGTGGACAAAGAAAAAAACTTTACCCTGCTGATTGATGTCATGCGCTTATTCGCGCGAATACATCCCCAAGCGCTCTTGGTGATCGCGGGGGAGGGGCCGGACAGAGAGCGTTACGCGCTCTGCGTTGCGCGTTACGGATTGCAAAAAAACGTCATCCTTGAGCCGTGGCGCCGCGATCTGCCGTCTTTTTACAAGGCGTTTGATTTATTTTTGTTGTCATCCAACTACGAAGGATGGGGCAGGGCAGTGATTGAAGCAATGGCATCCGGGCTTCCGGCGGTGATGACCGATGTCGGGCTTGCGGGCGAGGTTGTCAAAAACGGAGAAAGCGGCATCGTGGTTCCGGTGGGCGATACACAGGCGTTTTTTCGCGCCGTACAGACGCTTTATGAAAACCCTGAAAAGCGATTACAGATTGCCCGCGTCGGTCAGGAAACCGCCAAAAATCTCAAGCCGCAGACCCAAAAGGAGTATTTGAGCGCATGGCGGGCGTGTTTCGTATCATGCCATAGTAAGTTCCAGAATTAATTGCAACACCCGGTTAGGTACACTAACCGGATATGACAAAGAACACAGCAAGACGACAGTCGGGCAGGAGCCCCTTTTCACTCAAAGACCGAGGCATCATTGAGGTCAGGTGGTGTCGGGACGGCAAGACGATGACGGAGATAGCACAGGAGATCCGACGGCATAAAAGCTCAATATCCCGAGAGATCAATGGCCGTCCTCGGCGAGGACGCGGGAAATATAACGCGGACATCGCGCATCGGGCGGCCATTGACCGCATCGCCAAGCGCGGTAATACTCCGAAGACCGAAAAGCACCCGGCGCTTCGTGCATACCTTGAAGACAAGATGGTGCACGAGGGATGGTCTCCTGAACAAATCAGCATCCGCCTGCCGCACGAGTTCACGCACGACCGGAGGATGCGCATCGCCACGGAGTCCGTATATCAGGAGGTATATCGCAGAGTCCATCGGGGAGGCAACGGCGCCGTGAAGCGCGGAGCAATTGATCTGCGGCCATATCTGGCGCGTCGGCACAAACGGAGAGCGAAAAAGGGCTTCAGGAAAGCGCACAAGGCGGAGCGGGATGCATCGCTTCCCTCCATTGAGCAACGACCGTCTGTGGTAGAGCGGCGCTCCCGTATAGGCGACTGGGAAGACGACACGCTCGTCTCACGGCAGTGCCGATCTACGAGGCTAAGCCTCGTAGATCGGTAGCTGGCTCCTTGGAGTATCTATGTCCCGACTTTGGTCGGGATATTTTCTATTGCCGCAGGAATTGGTATGCTCAAAGGGGGAAAACTCAATAGCCGCCCCATCCGTTCTATAACTGCAGAATGAAAAAGCTCGTCATCGTGACGCAAGCCGTGGATCGCGAGGACCCGAATCTCGGGGCATTTTATTATTGGTGGGAGATGCTGGCACAGAGCGCCGATTCATTGATGATCATCGCCGGACGAGCGGGGTCCGTTGATTTTCCCGCGAATGTCTCGGTGGAGACGTTTGAAAAGCGAGCCGGGATTCTCGGGCGCGTCCGGCGCCTGTGGCGCTTTTGGGAATTATGTTCCCGCCATTGTGCGGACGCGGACGCGGTGCTCTTCCATCAGATACCGGAGTTCGTACTCGCAGCCGCCCCGTTTCTCATCGGCAGAAGAAAAGCGGCGTCCTTGTGGTATGCGCACGGCGCGGTATCCTGGCGTCTGCGGCTGGCCGAGCGGCTGGTACACAATATCTTTACGTCTTCCGAGGCGGGTTTCCGCCTGCCGTCAAAAAAAGTATTCCATTTGGGCCAAGGGATCAACACGGATTTATTCAAGTCAAAAGCCGCCGACCTTCGACCTCCGACCCCCAACCTTGCTCTGCGTCTCATCACCGCGGGCCGTATCTCGCCGGTGAAAAACTGCGAGATCATCATCGGCGCATGCGCAGTACTCCGCGATGCGGGCAGGCAGTTTATTCTTACGATCGCGGGAGACCCGATCACGCCGGGCGATAGACAATATCTTGAAAAATTGAAGACCATAGTCCGTGAAAAGGATCTTGATGGGCAGGTTCGTTTTGCCGGAGCGGTGCCGCATTCGGAGGTCGCGGATCTCCTGCGCCAGCATGATGTTTTCATCAATGCCTCCCGCACCGGCTCGCTGGATAAGGCGGTGCTGGAAGCCATGGCGTGCGGACTCTCGGTGATTACCGCCAACGAAGCGTATCGGCCGGTGCTCCCCCCGAATTATTTTCTGGAACGAACCGGCGCGGATGCGCTCGCCGAGCGTATTTCGGTATTATCCGGTGAGCCGCGCCCCAACGAGGTGTTGCGCGGGATTGTCGCGCGAGATCACGCGCTTGCGGCGTGCATAGACCGGATGGCGGATCTTCTTTTCAATCACCAATGAATTCCAATGCTATGAAAAGCATAAAAAACATTCTTATCACCGGAGGAGCGGGGTTTATCGGCACCAATGCCGTGGATTATTTTCTTGCGCGCGATCACCGCGTGATTATTTTTGACGACCTCTCCCGCAAGGGCTCGGCGGAGAATCTGAGCTGGGTGCGCCGGAAGTGGGGACGAAAGGTGAAATTCGTGCGGGGTGACGTGGCGGCGGACCGGACGGCGCTTGCCGAACTGGTATCAAAGAGCGATGCGGTGCTGCACCTCGCGGCGCAAGTGGCGGTTACCACCTCGGTGCAGGATCCGCATCGCGATTTTATGGTTAACGCCCACGGCACGCTCAACGTCCTGGAGGCCATCCGCCGCTCGGCAAAACGCCCGCCGCTCATCTATGCGTCAACGAATAAGGTGTACGGCAATCTGGGGCACACGCAGGTGATTGCGACACCGCGGGGGTATCGCTACGCCGATGTTTCAGCAATTGCCGAGCATCATCCGATGGATTTTCATTCGCCCTACGGCTGCAGCAAGGGAGCCGCGGATCAGTACGTGCGCGACTACGCGCGCATCTACGGTTTGCCGACCGTGGTGTTTCGCCAGTCCTGCATCTACGGGCCGCATCAGGTGGGTATTGAAGATCAGGGATGGGTGGCGTGGTTTACGATCGCCGCCTCCATGGGCAAGCCCCTTACCATTTACGGCGACGGCCAGCAGGTGCGCGACGTCCTCCATGTAGACGATCTCAACCGTCTGTATGGTCTTGCACTGCGCCGCATGGATCGCGTGGCGGGCAGCGTCTATAACATTGGCGGAGGTCCCAAGCAGGCGTTTTCCGTTCTCTCCGCGATTGATCTCTTGGAGCAGCTGCTCCGGCGCGCGATTCCCCGTTCTTTCGGCTCGTGGCGACCCGGGGACCAGAAGGTGTACATATCCGACATTTCCAAAATCCAGCAGGACCTCGGGTGGGAGCCGAAGATCGGATTCAAGAAAGGCCTCGGTTCGCTGCTCCGCTGGGTGCAGAGCGAGGAGAAATTGTTGCGACGGCTAGTCGGCTAATTCAATATAGAGTTTGGTGAAAATCCATCCGGTGCCTGGCGTATGGCGTCCCAAACCTAGTTTTGACGCCGAAAAACCCGTTTTGGGACGCCGCTAAACGGCTTTATTCGTCAAACTCAATGAGACCATTTCAAAACTCTTCTTCGTAGCGAAATCGCGGGATTTCGTGCGAGCCGAGGACGGAGTGAGGGCGGAGCCGAAATCCCGCGATTGCAGCAGGAGAGGGAGTTTTGAAATGGTCTCAATATACAATGAGCGGCTTACCGAAAATGTATTATATTGCCAACGCCCGGATGCCGACTGAGAAAGCGCACGGCATCCAGATTGCCAAGATGTGCGAGGCGTTTATTGAGGCGGGCGTCGGCGTTGAACTCGTCGTACCCCGCCGCGGCAAGGAGACGCGGACGCTCGGCGAATTTTACGGTCTTCGCGTGGATGTGTCGATGACGCGTCTCTGGACGCCTGACTGGTACGGCTCGCGCATAGGATTTGCCGCTTCTTCTTTCCTTTTTGCCCTGCGGTATTTTCTGCATCTTGCGAGAAGACATTACATTGCGCGCGAGCGTTTTATTATCTATACCACAGATCTCGATCAATTCTCGTTTTTTCCCATCCCGTTCCTGGGCATTCCATATTTTGTGGAGATGCACGACGCGAAAAAAAAGAAATGGCCGTTTCGGCTGCTCTTTTGGCGCGCGCGGGGAGGCGCGTGCGTCAATCGAATTATTCAGAGCGAGCTTAACGATGTTTTCAACCTACAACGCGAAACATTACTTGTGCTTCCGAATGCCGTTGATCTTTCGGCTTTTGGAGATGCCAGTGAAGACCAGATCGCCGCGCGAGACGCGCTTGGCATTCCTCACGGCGCGTTGGTAATAATGTATGTGGGGCAGATGTATGGATGGAAAGGTATTGAGATTTTGCCGATCGTGGCCCGGCGGATGCCGCGACATTATTTTTACATCGTCGGCGGCACTGCCGAAGAAATGCGGGCGATCGGCGCCATGGATGAGCAGCCGAGCAACCTTGTTTGCGTGGGTTATAAACCTTTTCAGGAAATACCACGATGGCTCCGCGCGGCTAATATATTAGTCGCCACTGGAACCAGCAAGGATCCTTATTCTTACCTCCATACGTCACCAATGAAGTTATTTGAGTATGCGGCGGCCAGGCGCCCAATCATTGCCGCGCAAACGCCCGCCATAAGTGAGATTTTTGCACAAAGGGGTGGACTAGGGGTATTTTTTTACGATCCTGATGACTCGGAGGATCTCGAGCGCGCCATCAATGCGGTGCTCATAGATAAGGACGGGGCGGTAGAAAGAACCGAAATTGCCCTGGATATTATTGCTCAACATCAATGGAAGTATCGCGCTGAGCGGATGATTGAATTTATGAAGAGTCGTTTATGACGATCGGCATTATTCTCCATCCCTACGGCGAGGATAAGCCCGCGGGTCTCGCGCGCGGGATTTTGGAGTTTACCCGCGGGATGATTGCGAACGATACGGAAAACGAATATATTGTTTTTCTGAAAGAAAAGCCGCGGGTGGAACCCGATTTCCCGGGAGATCGCTGGCGCGTGGTGACGTTGGACGCTTGGAGACGCGGTTTCCAACTTGGAAACCGCGTCTCCAAGCGATTGTGGCTGCGGCGTCTGAAGTATGCGCCGCAGGCCGATGTGTATTTATTCAATACGCCCGTGCTTCCGCTTTTCTGGAAGCCCGCGCGCGCGGTCGTACTCGCCTGGGACTACGGATATCTCATGTTTCCGCCGGATTCTTTGCGCGACGCAATAAGAAAACGTCTGGTATTTTTTTATCAGCGTTGGTCGCTCCAGCGCGCAGACCACGTCATCGCCGTATCCGAGGCAACCCGCCGCGAGACCGTGCGGCTGTCCGGTATCCCTGCGGAGAAAATCTCGGTGGTGCACTGCGGCTATAAAAAAGTGTGCGACGCCGAGCAAGTCCCGATGCCGTTACCCGATAATTTCTTTCTGTTTATCGGCGTGGTGAAAGAGCGCAAAAACGTATTCAATATCGTCCGCGCTTTTACTATGTTCCGCACATTACAGATGGAGAGGGATGGCACACTGCGAACACTTTGTCCGATCGAACAAAGTGTTCGCAGTGCCGTCAGTCGTCCGGATTATCATCTGGTCATCGGCGGCAACGCGGAAGGGGAGTATGCCAATGCCGTCCGCGCGTTCATAGAAAAAGAAAATATCGGCACGGTGGTGCACTTCATTGGTCACCTCAACGACGGCCAGCTCTCGTATATTTACCGCCGCGCCGAAGCGCTCGTGTTCCCCAGTTTTGTAGAGGGGTTTGGATATCCGATATTGGAAGCCATGGATTGCGGCATTCCGGTCATCACTTCTGATCAATCCTCGCTCGCCGAAGTCGGAGGAGCAGCGGCCCTCTTAGTTGATCCGCGCTCGCCCGAAGCCATTGCCGCGGCAATGACGCGCGTTGCCGACGAGCCGGGTCTGCGCGATTCTCTCATCCAAAAAGGAAATGAATGGAAGCAACATTTTTCATGGGACAAAGCCGGGAAGGAGATGATTGAAATTTTGGCAAGCATAGGGCTTGACGCAAGTCCTAATATCTGATATGTTGTAAGTCCGTTTGGGAACGGGCTACTGAAAGGAAAGCGCGGCAATTTCACGGAGGGAAGGGAGATGGAGTATCCGGCGCGGATTATTGCGAGTGGTTCTTTTGAAGAAGAAGATATTATATTGGTGAAGGAAGCGGCTGAGCCCCTTCCCGTTGATGTTGAGGCCAGAGTCGGCGAGTTGTGGGGCCAAGAGTTGAAACAAAACCCCAATCTGTATTCTGGGCCAATGCTGGTGGCGCAGCGCATTGAGGTTGCGCCGGACAGTATACGGCTCCACTGCATTGAGTCAGAGTACAAGAATTTTATGGGCACGACTCATGAAGACGTCGCTCCGATGTTCCCTGACGACCAGTTGCATCGCGCGATCGGATTCCTCGCGGTGACCATCACGGACGACGGCTACTGCCTGTTGGGGGTGCGCAGTCCCAAGATTGATTGGCCGACTCTGCGCCATATGGTACCGGCTGGACGCCTTACCCCGCGTCAGGCGCATCCCTACGGCGGGATCCGCGATGAGTTCCAAAGCGAGCTTGGCTTGGAGGTGAGAGACATCTCCTCGCTCATCTGCATCGGCGTTGTGGCCGATCTGACCTGGCGGCGGCTCAACTACGAATTCGTATTTTTTGCGCATACGTTGCTGACATTCCGTCAGGTGATGGAGCGGGCAACGAGCGCCCGGTCCGGCAGTGAGCATGTGCAGATCGAGCCGTTTCCGTGGGATCCATACTTTGTGCGTGAACTCCTGCTCGCGGATCCGAATGGATTTGTGCCAACCGGATTTGCAGGCATGGCGTTATGCGTACGACACGTATTCGGCGTTGAGGCGATGCCTGACTGGACGCCTGCGCACCGCACTTATGTAGAACACATGGGCAAGCGACTGTAGGGTTAGAATTTCGCCTCTATAGCATAACCCCTGCAGCGCACAGCAGCGGATGACTCGTACGAGTCATCCGCTTTTCATTTTGCGGACCAGCCGCATACTGCAAACACTTTGTTCGATCGAACAAAGTGTTTGCAGTGCTGCTCTTGCAATGTTATCATTATCGCTGTATGGCATCTCATTCGTATCGATACAGGGTTACTTTCGCGGAGAGGGTGCTCACGGTGCTGCAGAGCGGTGCTGAGGTCGCGGTTGATTTCCTGGATGACCTGACTCTTTCCTCCGGAGATTTTCAACGCAAATACAAGCGGTCTCTTTCCGCGCGCGAGCCACGCCGGTTCTTCAAGGATGACTGGGCGGAATTGTATCGGAAGAGGAGGATTTATACGACTCTGCTCTCCCGCATGAAGAGACAGGGGCTTATTGAAAAACGAGCGCACCGCGACGGCGCGGGATGGCGCATGACTGAGAAAGGAGCGGAGCGGCTCAAAAAAATTAAGGAGCAACATCGCAATCCTCATTCACTGACTACCGCTCACTTTGCGGCGGGAGCCACGAAGCGTGTTGTTATTGTCTCGTTTGACGTTCCCGAAAGAGAGAAATACAAACGGCGGTGGCTGCGCGAGGCGTTGAAATCGCTCTCATTTTCTTTCCTGCAAAAAAGCGTGTGGATCGGTACCCGGGGAGTGCCCCCGGACTTTATGGACGCGTTGCGCGAGCGCAACTTACTCTCCTCTGTTCACATCGTAGAAGTCAGAAAGAGCGGCACGCTTGAACGCATAGAATAGATAGATTTTGTTGTTGGCCGCGTGCCCGTATGGCACTGCTGTAAACACTCTGTTCGATCGAACAGAGTGTTTACAGCAAAGTTTCGTCTGCGAAAAACGATGGGCGGATTACTGTTGTTGTATCTATGCGGGTCTTATGAAAATCTGTTTTCTCACGCATAATCTGCGGCAAGATAACGGCGCGGGGGTGTTCTCGCGCCGGCTTATTGCGGAATTGTCAAAAACGCTCAACGCCGAGGCGGTTGTGTTGACCGCGGTACCTGCGGGAATGCCGTATGAACTGCCGCTGCTGTCCGGCGGGAAGATGCGCGTGGCGCTCCGGCTCTGGCGCATTCGCAGAGCGATACAAAAGTGCGACTTGGTGCACGCGCTGGATGTCTTTCCCTATGGTATCATCGCGGCAGTCGCATCTCTGGGGCTCGGCAAAAAACTTATTATCACTGCCATCGGCAGCGGCTCCATCCTGCCGCTGTATCACTCGTTCTATGCGCCACTGGCGCGGATGGCTTACCGCAGAGCCGCAGCAATAACCGCGATCAGCGCTTTTACCAAAGGAGAGATCCTCAAGAAAATGCTGGACTTGAAAATAGAGGTCATCAATCCCGGAGTTGATATTCAGGAGTTCGCGACCTCCGACCTCCGACCTCCGACCTCCGACCCAATCCAGAAGTACAAGCCCTACATCTTGAGCGTGGGACAACTCCGCTGGCGTAAGGGGTATCATCTCTCCATCCGCGCGTTTGCAAAAATCGCTTCGCGTTTTCCATCCTTGCACTACGTGATCATCGGCAAGCATTACACCGATATCTACGACCGCCGGCTGGAACATCTGATCGTCTCGCTCGGGCTTCAGGAGCGCGTGCATATCCTCACGCATATAGACACCCGTGCCGTGCTCGCCGCGTTCTACAAAAATGCCCAGCTCTTCTGTCTGTTCTCCCAGAACCTCCTTCACGACGTGGAGGGGTTCGGGCTCGTGTTTCTTGAAGCGGCCGCCGCGGGTCTTCCGGTTGTGGGGAGCAAAAATTGCGGCATTGACGACGCGGTGCGGGACGGCGAAAACGGCATACTGGTTCCTACCCGCGATCCCGAGGACTTCGCGCAGGCGATCATCACGATCTTGGGCGATGAAAAATTGAAAAAAGAGATGAGAATGCGCTCTCTGGCACTTGCACGTAGCGCCGGATGGGAGAAACGGATCGCGGAGTACCACGGCGTCTACGAGGATCTCGGTCTACGGTAACACAAGAGCAACCCCGCGCGCGGGGTTGCTCTTGTGTTACTTGATGATGACAACGATGATGTCCTGCGCGGGGAAGGCATAGCAGAGGAACGTGGATTCGTAGATTTCCTGCATACGGGGGGAGAGGTTGACGAGCTGCTCGATCAATCGGTTGTAGAAAAATAGGCGCGAGCCATGTTCAAAGGTAATACGACGGGCGGTGATACGCGTAAAAGCAAAGTCAAAATAATACGCGCGTTCCCGCGCAATTCTTTTGTTATACGTCGGGGTATGCGCGGCAAAAAAATCCCACGTGTTGACCGAAAATATCTTTTGGTGCGTCGGGTCAATAAAATTATTTTTTGAGGTAAAATGCGGGGTGCGAATCGTGAGCGCCCCCCGGCTCTTGAGGATGCGGTGGATGTCCCGGAGCACGGGCACATAGCGGATATGCTCCAGCACGTCCTGGCAGAGGACCTCGTCAAACGATTCGTCGGCAAACGGGAGCGGCAGTTTTTCAATATCGTGCACCACGTCCACGCCCGGCAGCGCCGTTGAATCCAGATTGACCCAGCCCTTTTTTATATCCGCGCCGCAGCCCACGTTGAGTTTTTTCCGTTCCATGCGTGCATCGTACTCATTATTGGCAGAAAAGACAAGTTGACCGCTCTGCGGATTGGCGATAGCATACGCATACTGATAAGGTAATTTGTCTGCTATGAGCGTACAGAGGAGAAAGCGCGCGCTGATCACGGGCTGCGGCGGGCAAGATGGTTCGTACCTTGCCGAACTGCTTTTGAGAAAGGGATATCAAGTGTACGGACTGGAGCGGCGGGCGAGCCATCCGAATACGGGAAACATCGGGCATATCCTCCACAAAATCACGCTCGTCTCCGGCGATTTGCTGGACGCGGCATCGCTCGTCCATGCGCTGAAAGAGGCGGAGCCCGGCGAGGTCTATAATCTGGCGGCCCAGTCGTTTGTCGGTACCTCCTGGAATCAGGCGGTGTACACGGGCGAGGTGACGGGATTGGGAGTGACGCGGATGCTGGAGGCGATCCGGCAGGTGGACCCGAAGATAAAATTCTATCAGGCCTCTTCATCGGAGATGTTCGGCGGTGCTACGGAGTCGCCGCAAAGCGAGAAGACGCCGTTCTATCCGCGCAGTCCGTATGGCGTGGCCAAACTCTACGGCCACTGGATTACCGTGAACTACCGAGAGTCGTACGGCATGTTTGCGGTATCCGGCATTCTGTTCAATCACGAGTCGCCGCGGCGCGGCATGGAGTTTGTGACACGCAAAATCACGCACACCGCGGCGCAAATTAAATTGGGGCTTGCGAAAGAGTTGCGGTTGGGCAACCTGGATGCCAAGCGCGACTGGGGGTATGCGGGCGACTATGTGGAGGCGATGTGGATGATGCTTCAACAGAAAAAGCCGCGCGACTATGTAGTCGGCACCGGGGAGGCGCACAGCGTCAAGGAATTCGTAGAGGCGACGTTCGGACACCTCAAACTTGACTGGAAAAAATACGTGAAAATAGACAAGACGCTGTTTCGTCCCGCGGACGTGCATCTGCTCCTGGCGGATGCCCGGCGCGAGCGCCGGGAATTGGGGTGGCATCCAAACGTCGGGGTCCAGAAACTCGTGGAGATGATGGCGGATGCGGACGTGGAGCGGCTGTCGCGGAATACCTGATGCGGAAATGGATAAAAAGTGCGACGATATCCTCGCCGACGTCTCCACCTTCTTCCAGCAGGGGTTTTGCTAAACTTGATACTTCCGCGTCAGCTTGCTGGCAGGATCGCTATTGCGATGAGATAGTACGGCACACTGCAAACACTCTGTTCGATCGAACAGAGTGTTTGCAGTGTGGTGTGAGTAGATTGAAAAAGCTGCCTCGGGAAGCGAGGCAGCTGGTTGGTTTGGATAAAGAACGGTTGATGGTCCTACGGGAAGAGTTTTTTGAGTATAAACCGTCGGTGTGCAGGAACGATGTTAGCAGGCAGATCGCCGCGACTGAAGAATGTGCGCGAGTCCGTCTCTATGATTTCTTCCAGCGGACACACGCGGCAGTATAATGAAAGCGGCCTGCCATACGGGTGTTCATCCGGGCGCCACAGATATGGCCGTTCAAACACAGCGACGAAATTAACCTCTATTCCGAATTCCCGTTTGGCAATCCGGGAACAGGCGGCTTGCAGGCTTTCATCCGCGATATTGCCGTAGCCGCCAGGGATATGCCACATCCCGCTAAACTCTTTTACTCCTCCTGCATAGCGAGTGAGGAGGACTTCTGCGTATCCGTACCTTACCGATCTTAGAACGACAAGCTCCGGAGCCCACGTGGACATGGCGCCGTGCGCTGCCCGCATGCATTCCTCCGTAGGCCACCAGTCGTTGTCCGCTTTTACTTTTTCAAGCAAGCGAACAAGGGTCTCTATCTCCTCTGCGGTCCATTCCTGCTTCGCCACATCTTATCTCCTCTATTCCGGGGGAAGGATATACTTTATTCGTATCATTATTTACTGCAGAAGTCAAGATGCCGCGGCGCCATTGCCGCCGTTATACTTGGCGTATGAAAATCGCGATGATTGTGCGGCGGCTGAACGTGCGGGGCGGGACGCAGCGGCAGGCGCTGGAACTGGCGCGCGAATTGCAGAGACGCGGGCATCGGATCAGGATTTATACTTTCGTTTATTCCAGAGAGGACTGTTTCGGCGATTTGCTTGAGGGGCTTGCGGTTCTGCCGCTGCGCGCCGCC
>JBBTVQ010000094.1:0-7435 GCA_038063095.1 Patescibacteria group bacterium | reverse complement strand
GAAAATCGCGATGATTGTGCGGCGGCTGAACGTGCGGGGCGGGACGCAGCGGCATGTTCCGCAGTAGTTTTTTTGAGGAAAATCGGAGAGCCAAAGAACTCGCAATGCGGATTGATCGCGACATTGACCTCCTGCAACCGCACGATCAGGTGAGCTATCGGGTCGCCGCGTACTACAAAAAGCGCGTCAAAAACGTGCCCTCGGCGTGGATGATGAACGACGTGCCCACGAGAGCGTATGCGGCATGGTACGGCCGCCGGGTCAATCCGGATTTCCGCGTGGCGTTTATCAAGCGCGTCACGCATTGGTTCATGGACGCATATGACCTGTACCAGTTTATCCGGCCGCAGGAGCAGATTGCGGTGCTGGCCGAGAGTGACCGCCGGAACGCGCAAAAATTTCTGGGGCGGGATGCCGCAGTGGTGCGCAGCGGCATTGACGTTCGCGCGTTTCCCTATGCGGAGCGCAAGCCCCCGGTGGCAGGCCGCGTGTCTCTTTTGGCCGCCGGCATTTTCATGCGCCACCGCCGGCTTGAGGACGCGATTGCGGCCGTGAAAATTCTCACCGACCGCGGCGTGCATGCGTCGCTCACTATCATCGGCGATCAGGAAAACGACAAGAAATATGCAGAAGAGATCAAGACGCTTGTACGGGTGAAAAAAATCGGCGATCGCGTATTTTTTTCCGGCCGGGTGTCGGAAGAAGAACTGGTACGCGCGTATCAACGGCACGACATATTTCTATTTCCCAATGATCCGCAGACATGGGGACTCGCGGTGTTTGAGGCAATGGCATGCGGTACCCCGGTGATCGTTTCCAGGGGCGCGGGCGCTCATGAAGTGCTGACGGACAGAGAAAATGCTCTGCTCGTGCAGCCGCAGGCGCCGCGCGAGATCGTAGCAGCCGTAGAAGCGCTTGTCCGCGATCCTGCGTTATACTCCATGCTGTCCCGCCGGGGACGCGCATTTGTGGAAGAGCGTTTGGGCTGGGATAAGTATGCTGATGCGATGGAGGCGCTGTTCCGTCGCGCGATGATGAAATGATCAATTATTGGCTCCCGATTTTCTTGATGTATTCCAGTTCGTTGAGCACGCCGGTTTTGTACAGCACCTTTACGTAGAAATACCGGATATTCCCGATGAAGAAGACGACGAGTACCACGGCAAGGCAGACCTCTGATGCGCGCAGGATTCTTCGATACGTCGCGGGGTGCCTGTGCGCGGCGAGCCATTGACAGACGGTATCTGCGATGATGGCGAGCAGTACCGGGAGCATGATGAGGGCGGAGAGCATATAGCGCGTGTGGTGCGTGCGGAAAAATATGAGCATGATCTGCAACTGCGTGAAAACAAACAGGAGGATGTGCGTCAGGGTTATTTTTTTGCGAGCCGCAAGGAGCGCGGCAATACCCGCCGCATAGGCGAGGATGAAGTATCCCAGCACGATGAGTTCGGATGACGAGTCGCCGCGCGCGATGGATCCGAATTTGAGGAACGGAAAGAGGAGCATATTGAGGAGGGTGCGTTCGGCGACTATGGTTTCAGCAAACATCAGGCCGCCGATGTAGAATGGATTTCCCCACACGACGGCATTTTTGACGTACCAGAAACTGGAGATGGCGAAGACGATGAGGCCGTATGCGGCGAGATACGCCGCGGCCTTTTTTGCTCCGATCCGATCCCGGATCATGCCCGCGAGCAAAAAAATTCCGTTCGTGATCGCGACAAATCCTGCGGTGAGTTTGACCGCGAGTGCTACGCCAAGAAAGACGGCGGAGAGCGCCACGTCGTTCAAACGCCGGCGGTCGCGCCAGGGGACGTCAACGATGAGAAGCGCGGACGCAATGCCGAAAAGAAACACGAACAGGTCCGTGTAGCCGCCGTGGAGCGCCTCGCGCTGGAGGTCCATGATGCCGAGGATCATGATGACGGCGGCTATGGGCAGCAACGGATGCCGGACTCGCGCGCGGAGAAACTCATAGATGACAAGAAGGAGAAGCGGCAGGAGAGAATACTGGATGATTTGAAAGGCAAAGGGTGCTACGGCGGCGAAAAACGCGGTGGTGGGGATCGCATAGAGCGTCTCGCCGGTCAGCGCCGCCCATCCGTATTCAAAGACGTCGCGGGAAAAACTCAGGCGTCCGTGGTCTCGGAGATCCAGGATCACCGGCAGGTGATAGGCCTTGGTGTCGTGCGCGGTGATGGGGACAAAGGCGAGCGTGAAGTTTACGGCAAGCCAGAGCAGGATGAAAAATTTGAAAATCGGATATTCCCGGAAATGGGGCGCTACGGCTTGCGCGACAGCCGCCGCGGAATACTCGCGATGGTACAGCCGCTGTATGAGCAGGCGCGCCGTCCTCCATGAAGCGGCAAGGACGGTGAGCATGAGGAGATGCAGATGCAGCGGGGTAAAAGATCCGGTAATGCCCAAGATGACGCCGATGACGGCGAAGACACCCATACCCAGCATGACGGCGTAGACCCAGCGGATGCGCGTCTGGGACGGCTCAAGGCCGGTCAGGCGGAATGCAAGATCGCCCGCAAGATAGGACAGGGAGAAGAATGCGAGCGTTTCAACGGTAACGAGTATGCTATGCGTCATGAGCAGATTCCGCAGGCACGCGGCCTTTGGCTTCAAAAACACGGACGACTGCGTAGAGGATCGGAAAGATGAGTGCCGTGAGCGCGGAAAAAGGAGACGTGCCGGATCCGGTGCGGGAGAGCGCTATGGCAAAGAGCAGGAGTTCGCCGGCGATGAGCACCCTGCCTGCGGCAGGCGAGTGTGGCGCCGCCGCATCTTTGGCGGTACAGGAAGCGATGACGCCCAGCGTCAGAAAAAAGAAAAGATACGGCAGGATGCCCGTGCGCCGCAATACCTCAACCCACGCGAGTGCCAAAAAAAGGTAGAACCGCGCGATCGGTATTTCAAAAAATTGTATCCAGGAGAGGGAGCCGGAAAATACTGCGTCCATGGGCGCCACATGTCGGGCTTCCCCGGCTCCCAAGAGAAATGCCGTGACGGCAATCAGCGCAAAAGGATTGCGCCAAAGAACGCCGAGGATACCTATGATTGAGCGGATCGTATGAGTACCCATACCTCGTTTATTCCATTATACTGATTGATGCGGTTTTGTCCACGCGAAAAATATGAAAACCATCCTGGTGCCCATAACCAGTAATTTTGTTGTCCGGAGTTTTCTCCGCACGGATACCCTTCGTATACTCGCGGCGTCAGGCGCGCGGATGGTGTTTTTGGCGCCGGAAGGAAAAGTCGCGTATTACCGCCGCGAATTTCCCGGCGCGCATATTGTTTTTGACGCGTTACCGCCCTATATGCGTACCCGGCGCGAGCGGCTGTGGCGTTTTGTGGAAATGGCGAGTATTCATACTCGCACCGCAGCGATGATGCAGCGTTCAGAATTGTATCGGCGCGGCAGTCGGGAAGCGTTCCTCCGGCGCCTCGCGCGGTTTTTGGTGCGCGGCGCGCTGCGCCAATGCGGCAGATTTTCTCTGTGGCGGACATGTATCCGCCACAGTTATCGGCGCCTTCCGACCGACCCGCGCGTTGCGGCGATATTTGACCGGTACCATCCGGATCTCGTGTACGCGCCGACGCTCTGCGCGCCGGACATGGTGATTTTGAAAGAAGCCAAAAAGCGCGGCATCGCTACCGCGGGCATGGTACTCTCGTGGGATAATTTCTATTCTAAAACCATGCTCCGCGTGCATCCGGATGCGCTACTGGCGCACACGGATTCCATTCAGCGGCAGGCCATGACGCTGGGTGACTATCCCGCCGAGCGCATCCGCGTAGTCGGTATCCCGCAGTACGACCGCGTGTTCAAGAAAGAGGGGCTGATGTCGCGCGAGGCGTTTATCGCTTCCCTCGGCGGCGACCCCGCAAAAAAATTGCTCGTCTATGCATTGTCCGGAAAAGCCGGACTTTCCATAGAGTATGATATGATTGAACTCTTGGCGCGGATGCGCCACGCTGGTCGTATCCCGCGGGACGCGCAAGTGCTCGTGCGGCCGTACCCGCGGTTTGATTTGCCGCCGCTGGTGATGGAGCGTATAAAAAAACGGTACGGATTTTTAGCCGAGCCATCCATGGCGCGCGCGGGCACCGGGAAAGACAGCTGGGAATTTGACGAGCGCGCGATTGATCTCTTGGTCAACACCCTGCATCATGCGGATATCATCATCACCATGTACTCCACGTTTTTTATTGAAGGGGCCGCGTGCGGCAAGCCGCTCATCGGCATCGCCTTTGACGGCGCGCAAAAAAATGATTTTTGGAATTCCGCGGCGCGTTTTTTTGAATGGGATCATCTGGCGGAGATAAAGCCGCTCAATGGCATCCGGTTGGTGCGGAGCGAGTCCGAACTTGCCGCGGCGATTCACGACTATCTCAAGGACCCGGGGCTTCTCGCCGCGGGAAGAGCGCGGATCGTCTCCCAGCAGTGCGGTGCGACCGACGGCAAGGCAGGGGAGCGGGTCGCGGCGATCTTATTAGAATCCATCTCAAAATGAACGATCATACGGAAAAGGTTATTTTCATCAGCATGTCTTCGCCGGCCGCGTTCCGGAATCTTTTCTTTTTCCCCGGCAGTTTGTTTGACCGGCTGGAAGAGGCATTCTCCCGGGGGCCGGGCTTCTCGGTCGTGCTCGTCATGTCGCCCCATGCGCGGCAAAAGTACGATTTTTTCTTCGCCGCGCGCACGGCGCGGTACGGCGATCGGCTGCGGATTGAAGTCGCCGACGTACCTGCGGCAAAGAGCATCCCGCAGCGGGTCTTTTATTTTTTTTATTCGTATCTCGTCTATACCGGTACCACGCGGATTATGGCGACACTCGGCACCCGACCCGACGAGCCGCCCGCGGGCGGCAGGTATTTTCTGGCGCCGCTGAAAATCTTGATCGCCAAGACCCTGGGGAGAAGCGCCTGGATCAAACGCGTGCTGGTGCCGCGGCTGTGGCTTTCTCTCTTCACCGAGCGGCCGTTTGCGGCGATCTTTGACCGCGTCCGGCCCGACGCGGTGTTCATCACGCACCTCTACGGATGGTTTGATACGCTGCTCATTGCCGAGGCAAAGCGTCGGGGCATTCGCACCATCGGCATGCCGGCCGGGTGGGATCATCTGGACAAGTATTTTCTCCCGTTCCATGCGGACCGCCTGCTGGTGGCAAGCGGCCAGGTGAAGCGCATGGCCGTGGAGTATCAGGCGTACGACCCCGCGGCGATCGCCACGGTGGGGTATCCGCATTTTGATTTCATTGCGCGCAGGGATTTTCTCACGTCACGCGAAGCGCTGCTCCGGCGCCTCGGCTTTCCGTCGGGCGCCAAGTACTTTCTCTACGTATCCGGCAGCGCCTATTGCCCGGATGAGCCGGACATTATTGAGACGATTCTGCAGTGGGCCGACGATGGGAGATTCGGCGCGGACGCGTATCTCGTGATCCGTCCGTATCTCGGGGGCAGGGGCCGGGACAAGGCATTTGACGCGGAGAAGTTCAACCGGTTCGCGAGCCATCCGCGCGTGGTGTTTTACCGGAAAGAGTTCTGGGGCGACATGCAGTTGTCGCTTGATTTCATGAATATCCTGGGCCATGCGGATGCGGTGATCGCACTCTACACCACCATGGTGGTGGAAGCCGCGGTGCTGGACCGGCCGCTCGTGGCTCCGGCCTTTGACGGATACAGGCACAGGCCGTATCGGCGGTCCATCCGCCGCTTCATGGGGTTTGATCACTTCCGCGAGGTGCTGGCAGTGGGGGCGCTGCGTATCGCTTACAATTTTGACGAGCTCTTTTCTTTTCTGGACGGCTATCTCAAAAATCCCCGGCTGGACGCGGAAGCGCGCGAGCGCCTGCGCCAAGAAATTTGCGGGCCTCTGGACGGCGCCACCGCGCGGCGCATCCTGGACGAAATTATCGGCAATGGGCGGGGATAGAAAATTTATTTTGTGAAGATGTAATTGGTGATGTATCGTTACACAGAGACACGGGTAAACTCAGCGCCTACAAAATAAGCAAAGAGTTCCGCATTGAAAAGGCCGAGTTTGAGCGTTTTATGAATAAATCAAAAACGAAATAAAAAACTATGGCAACACTACAGTTCAAAGGAAAGTCGGCGGTATGGAATCATCATTTGTCGGTCCCGTATCATACGCTTGAGAAAGACGCGAAAAAATCGCTCAAAGGAACGAATGTGGAAGAAAATCTCATTATTGAGGGCGACAATTTGCTTGCGCTCAAAAGTTTGCTTCCAAAGTATCAAGGCCGAATAAAATGCATTTATATTGACCCGCCATATAACACGGGCAATGAGGGATGGGTTTACAGCGATAATGTGAATAGCCCAACGATGCAAGAATGGGTTGGGAAGGTTGTAGGCAAACAAGGAGAAGACCTTACACGACACGATAAATGGCTGTGTATGATGACGCCACGCCTCAAGTTGTTGCGAGAGTTACTTGCTGATGATGGGGCAATTTTTATCAGTATTGATGATAACGAACAGCATCATTTGAGAAATATAATGGATGGGATATTTGGAGAGGAAAACTTTATCACAAATATAATTTGGCAGAAAAAGTTTTCTCCGCAAAGTGATGCTAAATACTTCTCAGACAACCATGATTTTATATTGGTTTATGCCAAAAACAAGATAAACGGACAGAGAAGTAGCGGCTGGGTTAGAAATCTGCTTCCAAGAACAGAAGAAATGGATGAAAGATATGATAATCCCGACCATGATCCTCGCGGAGATTGGAGTTCAAGCGACTTATCCGTTAAAACCTACTCTGAATCGTATGATTATCCAATAAAAACGCCTTCTGGCAAAATAATTCATCCGACCAAGGGCCGTTGCTGGCGAACTTCGAAAGAAAATCTACAAAAACTTATTGCCGATAATCGAATTTGGTTCGGCCCCAAAGGAGATAATGTGCCACGCATAAAACGATTTCTGTCAGAGGTTCAAGCGGGTTTAGTTCCAGTAACAATATGGTCGCATCAAGAAGTTGGCCACAATCAAGAAGCAAGACAAGAACTTAAAGAGCTCTTTCCAGACGTAGAGTTTCCATTTGAAACACCAAAACCAACTCGGCTTATTAAAAGAATACTTCAACTTGCAACTGATAAGGATTCAATTGTGCTCGATTCGTTTGCGGGTTCTGCGACAACTGCTCACGCCACGCTTGATCTCAATAAAGAAGATGCGGGCAACCGAAAATTTATCATTGTCGAGATGGAAAGTTACGCAAACAAAGTAACGGCTGAACGGGTTCGCCGCGCTTCCAAAAAGTATGGCTACAAAACTGGTTTTAGTTATTACACGCTTGGCTCGGCCATAGATGCCGAATCAATCCTTACGGGCAAACTGCCGACATACAAAGAGTTTGCGAAATATGTTTACTATCTCGCAACGGGCAAGA
>JBBTVQ010000093.1:0-15224 GCA_038063095.1 Patescibacteria group bacterium | reverse complement strand
TTTTACATAAGATAGCGCGATGGAATCTTAATGTCAAATCAAGAGATCACGAAAATTTTGGAGGAGATGGCGGCACTCCTGGAGATGCAGGGGGTGGCGTTCAAGCCGCGCGCCTACGAGAAAGCCGCCACGGGCGTGGAGGCGTTGGGCGAGGAAGTGCAGGAAATCTATCGGCGCGGCGGCGGCAAGGCGCTGGAGGAGATTCCGGGCGTGGGGCGCGGGATTGCCGCGCACATTGAGGAGTTGCTTGAGAAGGGGAAGCTGCAAGAGTACGAACGGCTGCGCAAGAGAGTCCCGGTCCATGTCACGGAACTTATGTCCGTGGAGGGCGTGGGGCCCATGATGGTGAAGGTGTTGTGGGAAAAGCTCCGCGTGCGGACTCTCGCCGATCTGGAGAGAGCCGCCAGAGCGGGCAAGATCCGGCGCCTCCCGCGCTTCGGAGAAAAATCGGAGCAGAAAATCCTCAGGGGTATCGCGTTTCTTCGCGGCACCGCGGGGCGCCGTACGTTGGGAGTAGCACTGTCAGACGCGCGGCGGCTGGAGGCCGTGATCCGCGCGTTTCCAGAAGTGGAGGACGCGGCAGTGGCGGGTTCCCTCCGGCGATGGAAAGAGACGATCGGGGATATTGATGTTTTGGCGGCCTCCGCAGATCCCCAAAAAGTAACGGAGCGATTTCTGGCGTTGCCCGACGTGGCGCGCGTCTACGGCACCGGAGAAACGCAGACCCGCGTGCGGCTGAAAAACGGCATGGACGCGGATCTCCGAGTGGTGGCGCCTCAGTCATGGGGTGCGGCGCTCAACTATTTCACGGGGTCCAAGGAGCACAACGTGGCATTGCGCGAGATCGCGGTGAAAAAAGGATGGAAATTGAACGAATATGGACTTTTTGCCCGAAGTCGGACTTCCCCCGGGCTTTCGCCTCGCCGTAGCGGGCTTCAGCCGCGCGAAGGCGGGAAGTCCGACTTCGGCGCATGTATCGCCGGCCGTACAGAAGGAGAGATTTACAAAAAACTCGGCCTCCGATATATTGAGCCGGAATTGCGCGAGGATACGGGTGAGATAGAAGCGGCCCGCCACGATTTTGCGGCGCAAAATCGTGGCGGGCAAGCGCGGAAGAATAAGCTTCCCGCGCTCATCGGGTACCGCGACCTCAAGGGCGACCTGCAGGTGCAGACCGACTGGACCGACGGCGAGGATTCCATTGAGAAAATGGCGCAGGCGGCGCGCGACGCCGGACTGGAGTACATCGCAATTACCGATCACACCAAAGGGCTCGCCATGACCGGAGGCGCCGATGAGAAAAAACTGATGCGGCAGATGCGGGAGATCGACCTGCTCAACAAAAAGTTTAAAAGTCTAAAGTTTAAAATACTCAAGGGCGCCGAGGTGAACATCGGCAAGAACGGATCGCTGGATATTGACGACGCGATGCTTGCCCGGTTGGATGTGGTCGGCGCCGCAGTCCATAGCCACTTCACGCTCTCCCGGCAGGAACAGACCGCGCGTATCATCCGCGCCATGGAGAATCCGCACGTTGATATTATTTTTCACCTCACCGGCCGCATCATCGCCAAGCGGGCGTCCATTGATCTGGACATTGACGCGGTGATTGCCGCCGCCAAGAGCACCGGCACCGTGCTGGAGGTCAACGCCTATCCGGACCGGCTGGACATCCGGGACGCGTATATCCGGAAAGCCGTGGCAGCGGATGTCCGGCTCTCCATTGATTCTGACGCGCACGCGGCGGCACATTTCAAACTGCTGGAGTATGGTATTGCCACGGCCCGCCGCGGCTGGGCGGAGAAAAAAGACGTGGTGAACGCCTGGCCGGTTGATAAAATGTTGAGTATGCTGAAATAATATGCCGGTGCTGCGGTCAGCGGGATTTGTGGTATTCCGGAATACGCCGCGCGGCAGGCGATACCTGGTGTTGCGCGCGTCGCGGAGCGAATCCACCGTTTCCAAAGGAAAAGTGGTGAAGGAGTTTTGGGATTTTCCAAAGGGTACTCTGGAGAAAGGCGAGACCGGGATGGACGCGGCGCGGCGCGAGTGCCGGGAGGAGACGGGTGTCGGCGACCTGCGCGTGATGGACGGCTTCAAACATACGGCGCGGTATTTCACTTGGATCGGCGGGAGACGCGCGCTCAAGTTCGTCGCCCTGTTTTTGGGAGAGACGAAAGGGTCCAAAATTGTTCTGTCATGGGAGCATGACCGCCACGCATGGCTGCCGTACGGCGAGGCGCAGGAGCGCATCACCTTGCCGCAGATGAAAGAAGTATTACGGGAGGCGGAACAATTTCTCCGTACGCGTCATCGGTGATATATCTTGGTTGCGTGACTATCTTATCTTGCCATCTCCGCGATCTTTTTGAATACCGCCGGGTGATGCTGTACCACTTCGGAAAGAATCTTGCGGTCAAGTACCACACCGCGCTTCTTGAGGCCGGAGATGAATCTGCTGTATGACAGGCCATGCGTTCTGGTCGCGGCGTTGATCCGCATAGTCCACAGCGCCCGAAAATCCTGCTTTTTGTGCTTGCGTCCTACGTATGCGTGCGACCACGCATGCAACAGCGCCTCGCGCGCGAGTCGCTCTTTGGATTTGCGTCCCCACTTGAATCCCTTTGCGTATTTGAGTGTTTTCTCTCGGCGCTTATGGGCAATCACGCCGCGTTTTACTCGCGTCATAGGAAGGTATGAGAGTTTGCTGAAAATTATCTCCGGAGCGGATATATCGGCGCCCCAAACTAAGTTCTGACGGCAAAAAACTTAGTTTGGGGCGCCGAACGACCTCATTATTCAGCAGACTCGTGTTATAGGTATCTTTTTATCTTTCTCGCCATGGCCGGGGAAAATCCAGTCATGGCGCGCCGGCGCAATTGTCCGCGCCGCGACTCTTTGGCGTTGAAATGATTCTGTCCGGCGTGGCGGTAGAGCACTTTGCCGGTCTTCGTCATTTTTATTCTTTTCATTACCGCCTTGCGCATAATCATCGGTGATGCATAACGCATAACCCGTAACGCGTAGCCCAATCCTCTCTTGTTATTGTCGGGCTATGCGCTATGGGCTACGCGATACGCATCGTTATTTCTTTACGGCTACCGCGATAAATCCCTGGGGGAAGCGCCTGGGCGGCGCTTCCAGTTTGAATGCGGCCGGAATCATCTCAAGAAACTCATTGAACTTCCGGAGTGCGAGCGCTCCGTGCGCTTTCTCGCGTCCCCGGAGGCGCATGTCAATGCGCACCTTGTCGCCGTCCTCCAGAAATTTTATCACTTGCTTCGCGCGCATCTCCAGGTCGTGGCGGCCGGTGGTAAATCCGATGCGGATGCCCTTGATCTCCACGTCTCGCTGCTTTTTCCCGTGCTCGCGCTGGAACTTCTCGTTGGCGTATTTGAACTTGCCGAACTCGGTGATCTTGCAGACCGGCGGCACGGCCGTGCCGGATATTTCAATCAGATCCAGCCCCTGCTCGCGGGCGAGGTGCTGCGCCTCCGGGGTCTCCATGACGCCCAAGTTCTTCCCGTCCGGGCCGATGACGCGGATGGGGGTTGCGCGGATCCACTGATTGATGCGGTAGCGTCGTTGGATGTTGGCGGAAGTTTAAATGTTTAAAGTTGAAAAGTTTCGAAGGGTGGAGATGGGGGGAATCGATTTTGCCCCCTCGGCAAAATCCGGCTTCGCCCAAAAGCAAAGACATTTGCTTTTGGTCTCGCGTTCGATTCCCTCGTATCATAGTCCAAAACAAAATCGCATATTGCGATACGGATTTTATTTTGGACGGTGGAGATGGGGGGAATCGAACCCCCGTCTGAAAGAGTCGGCGCCTAAAACTTTTTACGGGCGTATTTCGTGCGAGACGAAAAGCGGTTGCGCGATAGCGTCGCGATCCATATCGCGCGTCAGGATCGCCGAGTCCGCGGTATGACACCGGCGATCTCTCCCGCGGACGAGGAGAGGCCGATGGCATGCGCGTGATTTACGCGTATGCGGGAGCAAGGGTCCTGCCGCTGAAAATAGCGGCAAGAGCATCGCCTGCTTTCACTAAGTTTGCACTTATTGGTTTGCAGCGGTTTTGTGAGCGAACTGCAGCTCAACCCGATTTTAATGTACGTCATCCTCCATCGAAGCCAGTCATCCCCATAGCCCGTTTACTGCGGTTTCAACTCCCGCCGGATCTCGCGCGCGGCCTCGCGTTTTTTGATGGCCTCGCGCTTGTCCGCGGCTTTTTTGTGCCGCGCCAGCCCCAGCAGAAGCTTCAGCCGACCGCGTTTATTGTACACTTTGAGCGGCACGATTGTCAATCCTTTCTGGGCCGAAGAACCGATGAGTTCCTTTATCTCGTTCTTATGAAGCAGGAGCCGGCGCGAACGGGTGGGGTCGTAGTCCGCGGGCGTGTTGGCGGCCTGATACGGAGGGATAGTCGCGTTGATGAGCCACGCTTCATTGCTCCGGATGAGCGCGTATGCGCCGGCAAGATTTATCCGTCCGGCCTTCACCGCCTTCACCTCAAACCCGCGCAGTTCAATACCCGCCTCGTAAGTCGCGAGGATTTCGTAGTCAAAGTATGCGCGGCGATTGACAGATAAATCAGACATTGTATAATACATCTATCATAGCACATTTACATCTATGATGAGGAGATCGGCAGATGGAGGATCAAATCCCTGAAGTTCGGATTTTGGCGAAGACCCCTGACATATACGGACATCCTTCGGGGTGTTTGCGCCGCGGGGAATGCGGCATTGAGGAGGCGCTTTTTATAGCGGTATGCGCCTGCGGAAGCGTGGAGATTAGAACATGCGCGCGCGAGGATCATGCCGCATTTGCGCTTGCATTAGCGCGCCGTATCCACAGGGATGTGTGCCCGGGAATAAGGAAGCCGCGCTTCCGGCGACCGTATGAGACGGAATAAATGAAAAAGCGGCATCCGTATATATCGTAATATATCGTAGAGCCCTGCGGTTACCGCGGGGCTTTTTTTATCGGCTGATTTTTGGTAGAGTTGGCGCATGATGCGGGAGAAGATACGGCTGGCGATCAGCACTGCAATCCGTGAACACTACGGCGCTATCACGGTGCCCGATTTTTCCGTAGCACCTCCGGAGAATCCGGCGCACGGGGACTATGCGACCAATGTGGCTATGGCGCTGGCCAAAGCGGCGCAAAAAAATCCAATGGAGATTGCGCGGGAACTCGCGGCGCGTCTGGATACGGAGCAGTGGAGTGTGGAAGTCGCAGCCCCCGGATTTATCAATTTTTATCTGAAGCCCGAGGTTTTGCATGACGGGCTCAAGACGATCCTTGCCGAAGGGGAAGCATTCGGCGCGGTGGATTTCGGCAAAGGCAAAAAAGCGCGCGTGGAGTATGTGTCCGCCAACCCCACAGGCCCCATTCATATCGGCAACGCGCGGGGCGGGCCCATCGGAGAGACCGTGGCACGGGTGCTGGAAAAGACGGGGTACGAGGTTTTACGCGAGTATCTCCACAATGACGCGGGTACCCAAGTGGAGAAAATGGGAGCCACGCTCTGGTATTGGTATAGCAAGGCGCTCGGAGAAGAAGGTGAGTTTCCCGAGGGCGGGTACCAAGGAGAGTATCTGCGTGAGGTGGCGGACAGGGCGCTGCGTACCGAGGGGCGCTCGCTGGATCAGGCACGGCTCACGGCGTTCGGGTTGGATTATGTTTTTCGGGAGAACATAGCGCTCGCGGCACGGCTTGGCATTTCGTTTGACCGCATCGTGAAGGAAAGCGAACTTTTGGCGTCCGGCAAGACCGCGGCGGCCGTGGAGGAATTGAAACAAAAAGGCGTCATCAAAGAGCGCGAGGGCGCCTGGTGGTTTGCGCCCGCGGATGAATTTTTGGAAGACCGCGAGTCGGTGGTGATCCGCTCCACGGGTCAGCCCGCCTACTTTGCGTCCGACATCGCGTACCACAAAAAGAAGTTTACGTCCGGGTACGATCTGGTCGTCAATGTTTTCGGCAGCAACCACCACGGTCATGTGCCAAAACTCCAGGCGTTGACCAAAATATACGGCTTTGATCCGGCGCGTTTCACCGTGGTACTGTACCAATACGTCCGGGTGAAGCGCGGGGCGGAGGTCGTAACAATGTCCAAGCGCGCCGGGACATACATCACGGCACAAGAAGTGCTGGACGAGGTGGGGCCGGACAGTTTCAACTTTTTTCTCTTGATGCAGGCGCCCGCGAGTCATATTGATTTTGACATAGCGCTCGCGCGAGAGCAGTCGCAGCAGAATCCCGTGTATTATGTGCAGTACGCGCACGCGCGGTGCGCCGCCGATTTTCCGCGAAGCGGAAAATCGCGGCCTCCAACCACCCGCCTCCAGTCGCCAACCTCTTGATTTGCTTGTCGCAGAAGAGGAGAAGATACTGATAAAATATATGCTTCGTTTTCCGGAGGTCGTGGAAGACACCGCAGCTGATTTTCACGTCCAGCGCATCCCTCACTACGCGTTGGACCTTGCCCGCGCGTTTCATCACTTCTATGAAAAACATCGCGTCATCACCGACGGTGCGGATATGACCGCGGCGCGTCTCGCTCTGGTTCGCGCAGTGCAGATTACACTCAAAAATACCCTCACGCTCATGGCTATCAGCAGTCCGGAGAAGATGTAATCGTGCATTGCGCTATGTTTGAAGGAGAAAAAAAGAAGACGATTCCCGAGCGGGAGGAGGAGATCCTGAAGTTCTGGGAGAAGAACCGGATTTTTGAGAAATCCCTCAAAAAGAACAAAGGCAAGAAGACCTTCGTGTTTTATGAAGGCCCGCCCACGGCAAACGGCATGCCGGGGATTCACCACGTGGAGGGGCGCGCGTTCAAAGACGTCATCCCGCGCTACAAGACCATGCGGGGGTTTTATGCGCCGCGCCGCGCGGGCTGGGACACCCACGGCCTACCGGTGGAGATACAGGTGGAGAAGGAACTTGGCCTCAAAAACAAACAGGATATAGAGAAGTACGGCATCGCGGCATTCAACGGCAAAGCAGAAGAGTCGGTGTGGAAATATAAAGAGGAGTGGGAGCGGCTGACAAAGCGGATGGGATTTTGGATTGACCTCAAAGACCCCTACATCACCTACGAGACCTCATATATTGAGTCGCTCTGGCGGATCATTCAGCAATTCTGGAAAAAGCGATTTTTGCAGGAGGACTTCAAGGTGGTGCCGTGGTGCACGCGCTGCGCCACGGGCCTCTCGTCCCACGAACTGGCGCAGGGGTATAAAGAGACGACGGACCGCTCGGTGTATGTGAAATTCAAATTGGAATCTAATCAAAAAATCGGCAATTTCACCACGGACGACAAGACATATATTTTGGCGTGGACCACCACGCCGTGGACTCTGCCGGGGAATGTCGGATTGGCAGTGAATTTGAACACAGAGTACATAGTAATGAAAAGAGTGACAGGGGCGGGCCGTATATCCGAATTGAATATCCTAGATCATGAATATTACATTGTGGCGGAAGCGTGGTCGGCGAGGATACCTTTGGAGAGAAACGGAGGAAGAGTTTTTAGAGGTACGGCTCTTTACGACACCAAATTTAGGAATTTTAAAGGGAGCGATCTTCTTTCTATGAGTCGTTATCAGCCACTCTTTAGGATACCAAAATTTGAAAACTCCAACACCTCATACAAAATTTACTCGGCTGATTTTGTATCTGCCGAAGACGGCACGGGCGTGGTGCATACTGCGGTGATGTACGGCGAGGATGACTATAATCTCGGCAAGAAAGTCGGGCTTCCGCCATTTCATACGGTGGATGAGCGCGGGCGCTTTATTGCGTCCCTTGGCGACGGGCTCGCGGGGCTGTATGTGAAAGACCCCAAGACGGAGGAAAAAATTATTCAAGCACTCAAACAGAAAAACCTTCTTTTCGCCGAGGAGCCGTATACTCACGACTACCCATTTTGCTGGCGGTGTGATACGCCGCTCTTGTATTACGCCCGCAAAGCATGGTGGGTGCGGACCACCGCGGTCAAGAAGCAGTTGCTTGCAAACAATGAAAAAATAAATTGGATACCGGAGCACGTCGGGCGCGGCAGGTTTGGAGAGTTTTTGCGCGACGTGCGCGACTGGGCGTTTTCGCGCGAGCGGTACTGGGGCACGCCCTTGCCGATATGGAAATGTGGGAAGTGTGGCGGGACTGCGGTGATCGGCTCGCGCGATGAATTGAAAAAGCGTGCGGGCGCTCTGCCGCGTGATGAAAAAGGGGAAGTGGATCTCCACCGGCCGTATGTGGATGAAATCACTTTTCCGTGCGCGGCCAAAAGGTGCGACGGCGTCATGCGCCGCGTACCGGAGGTTGCGGATGTCTGGTTTGATTCCGGGGCCATGCCCTTTGCATCGCAGGCAAGGGAAGTGGGGCTTCCCGCGGTAAGCCCGACTTCCTCTAAATTTTTGTACCCGGCGGATTATATTTCCGAGGGCGTGGATCAGACGCGTGGGTGGTTTTATACGCTCCTCGTCATTGCGACATTGCTCGGTAAAGGCGCGCCCTACCGCAACGTCATCTCGCTGGGTATTCTGTTGGACAAAAACGGACAGAAGATGTCCAAGTCCAAAGGCAATGTCGTGGATCCGTGGACACTCATCCCCAAGTACGGTATTGACGCGCTCCGCTGGTACATGTACACCATCAATCAGCCGGGCGACGAGAAGCGATTTGACGAGCGCGACCTCGTCAACAAATACCGCGGATTCATCCAGACATTTTGGAACTCTTTTGTCCTCTTTGACACCTATGTGGGAGAAAGCACAAAGCACAAAATACAAATTACAAACAAAACACAAAGCATAAGTTCTGAAGCACAAACCATTCTTGATGGATGGGTTCTTGTTCGGCTGGAGCAATTGACTGCGGAGGCGACGGCGGCGCTGGAGCGATACGACATCACGGCTGCGGGGCGGGCGATTGAGGAATTTGTGATTGCGGATTTTTCCCAGTGGTATCTGCGCCGCTCGCGCCGCCGGCTCCAGCATCCGGAGAGCAGACAAGAGTTTGATACTGCGGCATCGGTGACGGGTTTTGTGCTCCTGCGGCTGGCTACCCTTTCCGCGCCCTTTGTGCCGTTTTTGAGCGAGGCGATATTTCAGGGATTGAAAAAGAAAGGAAGGCTGAAAGAACAGAGTGTGCATCTGCTGTCGTGGCCTGTGGTCACAAGCGGAAGCTCAAAGCTCAAAGCTCAAAGCTCAAAATTATTGAGCGATATGGAAGCTGCGCGCGCGGTTGTGGCTGAAGCGCTGAAGTTGCGGGCCGAGGCAGGGATCAAAGTGAGACAGCCGTTGCGCGAATTGCGGATTACGAATGACGAATTGCGGAAGAAAAAGGATTTGCTGGATTTGATCAAAGACGAGGTGAATGTGAAAGAGATTTCATTCGGCAAGGAGATGCGACTAGATACGGAGATAACATCGGAATTGAAAGAGGAGGGGATGGCGCGCGAGATCATCCGCACCATTCAGGAGATGCGCCGCGAATTGATGCTGACGCCACAAAAACCTGTTCGGATACGCATATTTTTTACCTCTCCAATGGCCGAAGAGATAATAAAACGCAAAACGTCAGAAATACAAAGGGAAACAAAAACCCACACCGTTGCCCCTGGCGTCGATTTCCGACCGCGTCTTATTCGTACCATCCCGTTAGAAGGGCAAGACATCAAGATTGAAATGGCATGATATGTACGCGACCGAGGGGATTGTGTTGAAAAAATTGGCCGTGGGGGAGGCGGACACGCTCTACCGCATCTATACGGAGGACTACGGCATGATACGGGCGCTGGCCCAGGGGGTTCGCAAAGAGGAGGCGAAACTCCGGGGGCACCTGGAACTGCTGTCGCGCTCGCGCATTCGGTTTGTCGTGGGCAGAGGCGGAGAAAAACTGATTGCCGCGTCCCTCGTGAGATTTGGGGAGCGGCTCCGCTCCCATGAGACGACGCTCTCGCTTGCCGCCGCAGTCGCGGGAGCCGTAGACGCGGAGTGTTTCCCCGGACAGCGAGACGACGGGGTGTGGCATCTGCTCTCCGAGGCGTTTACGGCTCTTGACCGCGAGGACTTTTCCGAGGAGCGATCGGCGGATTTTTTGGCGGACTTCCATAGTCGTCTGCAGGAGCGTCTGGGGTATGGCGCGTCCGGCAAAGAGGAGATAGTATAGAGAGAATGGGGAAGTTAGAGGAGTTGGAGGAAGAATTATACGGAAAAGAGGCCGCGGCTGGCGCGAGCCGAGTGCCTCGGCATCCGGTTTTTCCGTCTGTGGGGCACGCGCTCCGGACGTCGTGGGACGCGGAGAATCCGCGGCCGGGGATGCTGTCCCGAATGCCCTTTTCCAAGATGACGGCGATTGCTATCCTCGCGGGCGTCCTCTTTGTCGCGGGCGCCGGCATTTTTGCTTTTCTCTATTTGGGCAGCGACCGACGGGAGGCCGCGGTCGTGATCGAAGGTCGCGACGATGTGGAGGCCGGGGAGCGCGCGGGAATTCCAGTGATAGTGCGCAACGTCTCATCCGAGCCGCTGTATGAGGCGGATCTCATGATGACGTTCCCGTCCGATGTCCTGGTGCAGGACGGCTCCGGGCAATTCGTGCCGGTATCTTCGCGTCTCGTGCGGCGCATCGGGACCCTGGAGCCGGGCGAGGAACAGCGTATAGAATTTACGGCGCAGTTTTTCGGACGCGAGGGGGATGAAAAAGTGATAGGGGCGTCGCTCGCATACCGTCCCGGCGCGCTCCGCGCGCGTTTTTCTTCCGCGGCGGAAAAAAATGTGCGCATCGCGCGGGTACCGCTTGCGATCGCCTGGGATATCCCCGCGCACGTTTCCCCGGGACTGGAAGTTCCGGTGGCGGTCCGCTACAGTTCGCATGCGCGACTGCCGCTTGATGACCTGTGGCTCCGTCTTGACTATCCGCCGGGCTTTACGGTCAAAGAAACAGTGCCGGCGGCCAGCAGCACCGAGGCGCTCTGGCGCGTGGGGACGCTCTCCCCCGGAGCGGAACAGCGAGTTCTACTGAAAGCCGTCTTCGGGAATGCGGGGGGTGATATGCAGTCGCTGCGGGCGGGGCTGGGTACCTATGACGAGCGAACCAAAGAATGGAAGCCGTGGCTGGAATCCAGCCGCGAGATAACTCTTGCCGCGTCCCCTTTTTTGCTGGAAGGCACCATTGAAGGCGCGCGCGAAGGGATCGTCAAGCCCGGGGCGCTCCTGTCGCTGGCCGTCCGCTATCGCAACCGGTCCGGCGTGCCGGTGAAAAATATCACCGTTCGCGCGGCGCTGGCGGGCGACGTCGTGGATTTTTCCACGCTCTCCATCGGAGACGGCGGCGTGTTTGACGGCGCAGAAAAACGTATTGTCTGGGGTCCGGGAGGGACCGACATACTGCGCGAGGTGTTGCCCGGAGCGGAAGGCGTCGTGCATCTCTCCGCGCGCGCGCGGCCGCGACCGATGGTACGGAGCGCCGCGGACAAAAATCTGACCGTCGGCCTTACGACTCACATTGAAACCGCGAGCACTCCCTCCGAGTTGGAAGGGAGCGTCTTGAGCCCGGACGATTCGGTTGTTTTCAAGGTATCCACCGTGGTGCTTGTCTCCGGCCGCAGCGTGTTTCGCACGTCTCCCATCCCAAACACCGGTCCCTTGCCGCCAAAAGTCGGTGAGAAGACGACGTATACCATCGTCTGGGAGGCAAGAAATTTTACCAATGAGATTGAGGGCGCAGAACTTCGCGCGTCTCTGCCGCCCAACGTGCGATGGGAAGGCGTGGTGTCTCCGCGGGACGCGGACATCCGTTTTGACGCGCCCTCCGGAGAGGTGCGGTGGCGGATCGGGAGGATCCTGCCCGGCACCGGTGTTTTGACTCCCGGGCGCATCGGCGCCTTCCAGGTATCGCTGATACCTTCCGAAGTGGACGTGGGTACCTCCCCGGCGCTGGTCGGCGATGCGCATTTTTCCGGGCGCGATATGTTTACCGATGAAGAGATAAAAATAGAGATGCGGGGCGTGGACACGCAGTTGTCCGAGGACCCGCTCGTCACGGGAGCGGAGCGGACCGTGGTACGGTGATTTTTTTGGCATGGTAATGTTTTTTTGACGAGGTATGACCGATAGCAAAAGCCAGATGGAAAAAGTCGTCTCGCTTGCCAAACGGCGGGGGTTTATTTTTCCCGGCTCGGAGATCTACGGCGGGCTTGCGGGCACGTGGGACTACGGGCCGCTGGGGGTGGAGATGAAAAATAACATCAAGCGCGAATGGTGGCGCGCGATGGTGTATGAGCGCGATGACGTGGTGGGGATGGATGCCGCGATTCTGATGAATCCCAAAGTATGGGAGGCGTCGGGGCATACCGAGGCATTCAGCGATCCGTTGGTGGAGTGCAAGACATGCCACGAGCGCCTCCGCGCGGATCATCCGAAAGAAATAGAAACGCATGCTGCGGCGCATACAAAGAAGAACGAATCGGTCTCCTGGACCGAGCCGCGGCAGTTCAACCTCCTTGTGGAAGCCAAACTCGGCGCCGTGGAGGGCCAAAAGGACTCGGTGTATCTGCGCGGCGAGATTACGCAGGGGGTGCACGTCAATTTCAAAAATGTTCTGGATTCCTCGCGCGTGAAAATCCCGTTTGGCGTGGCACAGATCGGCAAGGCGTTTCGCAACGAGATTACGCCCGGCAATTTTATCTTCCGCTCGCGCGAGTTTGAACAGATGGAGTTGCAATACTATCTCAAGCCGGACGAGAAAGTTGCGGCTGAGAGTTTTGCTTATTGGAAGAATGAGCGAATGGAATGGTACCGGAAACTTGGGCTCAAAAATGCGCGGTTCCGCGATCACGCCGCAGGAGAACTGGCGCACTATGCCAAAGCCGCCTGCGACATTGAATACGATGCGCCCTTTGGCGGATGGAAAGAAATGGAAGGTATTCATCATCGCGGGGATTGGGATCTGTCGCGTCACGCCAAGTTTTCCGGCGCAGACCTCACCTATTTTGACGAGGAGACGAAGACGCGCTACACGCCGTGGGTGATTGAGACCTCCGGCGGGGTGGATAGGGCGCTACTCTTTTTCCTGATTGACGCGTATCACGAGGAAGGAGACCGGACGATTCTAAAACTCCATCCGCGCCTCGCGCCCTACAAAGCCGCGGTGTTTCCGCTCCTTGCCAACAAACCGCAGCTTGTAGAGAAGGCAAGACAGATTTATAAGAACCTACAACCTACAACCTACAACCTACAACCTATCGCCTGGGATGACCGCGGCAACATCGGCAAGCGCTACTATGCGCAGGACGAAATCGGCACGCCATTCTGTATCACGATTGATTTCCAGACGCTGGAGGATGATACGGTTACTGTGCGAGATAGGGATACCGCCCGGCAGGAGCGGGTTGCAAGCAAAGATTTGTCGTTATTTCTTCAAGAACGGCTCGTGAGATGAAAAATTATACCCTCGGATTTATCTTTACCCCGGAGTTTAATCGAGTGCTTCTTATTCATAAAACAAAGCCTGAGTGGCAAGCCGGGAAAATAAACGGTATAGGCGGAAAGATAGAAGAGGGAGAGAGTCCGCTTGAATGTATTGTCCGCGAAGTCAGAGAAGAAGCCGGATTGGCAACCGCCGCGGATAAATGGATTTATCTCGGAGAAATGGGATCTGATATGTGGCGCGTATATGTGTTCGCGACAGTTTATCGCGGATGTATGGATGATGCCAAGAGCCCGGATGAGGAAAAAGTGGAATGGTTTGATCCGGCCGCATTGCCCGGAAACATCATCAACAATCTGACTTGGCTGGTGCCGCTTGCGTTGGATAAGATGAGGTACGGCGAGTTTCAAGATTTTTCAATGCGATACCATGAACGGCCTGCATACGGCAGGCATCAGCATCTTGCGTCATAAGCAAAAGCGTGGTATGTTTTCCATATGAAGCGCATCATTCAATTTCATGTTTTCAAAGGAGAACGGCAGTATGTGGCCGAGGGTATTGATTTGCCGGTGGTGACGCAGGGCGCCACATTAGACGAGCTTATGGGTAATATCCAAGAAGCGGTCGCAGTGCAATTTGAGGATTAGTTCTTAAGACATCACTTGTATGCCTACCATTACTATCCCAAAAGAATCAGTACGATACGACGATCTCGTTGCGGTCCCGCGCAAGGAATACGAAGCCATGACAGAAATGAAAGTAGATGAATTTATTCCCACCGCGGTCCAAAAGAAAGCGCTGATAAAAGCCGAAGAGAATCTCAAGCGCGGGAAGACGCTGTCCTATCATGAACTCGTCCGAAAACTGGGATTTACAGATTGACCTCGGTGTTTTCAAGGCGCTCCGGAAGATCTCCCGGCGTGATGCGGAGGCGTTGCTCGCGGTTATCAGGCTCCTGCCCGTCAATCCTTACTTCGGCGACATCAAGAAAATGAAAGGCGAAGAACATGCATGGCGGCGCCGGATAGGCGCTTATCGTATTTTCTATCGGATAAAAACCGCAAAAAAAGTATTGCTCGTTTTTCGCCTAGAGCGCAGAACGTCCAAAACCTATTGAATATCCATTAATGATGCCCATCAACACCAATCCCCATACTCATCAGTTGGTTATGTGCGCGAACGTTTTTATCCGCAAAGACGGCAAGTGGCTCATGCTCAAACGTTCGGAGAAAAAACGATTTTCGCCCGGGTATTTCCATACGGTCGGCGGGAAAATAGATCCAGATGAGGATCCTTTTACCGCAGCACTTCGCGAAGTGAAAGAGGAAGCGGGCATTGCCGTAAAAAATATGCGTCTAGAAGCCGTGACGTTTGAAATCGGGCCGGTGCAAGGTAGCATGGATGAAAATTGGCTCGGTTTTTATTTCTCCGCCGACTATGATTCCGGGGAAATCGTCCAGACCGAGGAAGGCGAATTGATTCTTATTGATGAAAAAGACATCCCGCAGCAAAAATTGATTCCATCAATTCGCGCGATCATCCGTCATATTTTAGATCCAAAAGACGGCACGGTGTTTCTGAAGATGCGGTATGACGAGAACGGCGGGGTGATAGAAGCAGAGAATATAGTTAATGTTTGCGTGGCCTGAATCGTCTTGACAGCACACGGACACGGGTTATACTTGCGGTATTACTTATCTCAAGGTATTATTATGGTTTATGACTTACCAAGCAACCATTACCCGTAAAGGGCAGATGACGATACCAAAGGGGTTGCGTGAGATTTT
>JBBTVQ010000092.1:0-9568 GCA_038063095.1 Patescibacteria group bacterium | reverse complement strand
CCGAATCAGAAATCTGGACGCCTTGATCCGCGCCAAACTGGAGGAGCCGGATCAGCAACAGAAGCCCCAGTAAGCGCAGTGGTGGCGTTTGTTCTCGGAGTTAGGACCCTGCCCGCGGCGTATGCCTGCAAGGCAGGGTTTTCTCTCCGCGCACCGCATATGCGGTGCGCGGAGCTGCACCAAAAACGACTTTATTTCATTTCACCCCGAGATGCTACGGGCGCAAGCCGGGTGGAAATTCATTTCAACACGCATTCCGATCGGAATGGATGTTGAAATGAAATGGGAAATAGAAAGGTGCTTGCAAAAATGATGATTTCTCTATCCCCGCCGTCTCTACGGCTCCATCACCGGATTTGAGATTGAGGCTTTGTTGTTCCGATAATATAGTGATGATAGAGAGAAGTCGGGTTTGGGGCGTTCATTGCATAGGGCTCGTAGGCGAGCCCTTTCTTCTTGCTATTTTTGTGCATTCGCGTACAATCACTATACGATGCGCCAGTCGCAACTCTTCGGAAAAACATTGCGCGACGACCCCAAAGACGAGGTCTCGGCAAACGCGCGGCTCCTGGAGCGGGGCGGTTTTGTGTACAAATCCATGGCCGGCGTCTACGAATACCTGCCGCTTGGGTTCCGGGTGCTGGAACGCATCAACGCCGTCATCCGCGAGGAGATGAATAAAATCGGCGGACAGGAGGCGCTGTTTGCCGCGCTCCAACCCAAGGAGCGCTGGGAAAAATCCGGCAGGTGGAAGGTACTCGGGGAGGAAGTGATGTACCAGTTCAAGGATCACTCGGGCAGGGATCTGGGGCTCGCGTCCACACACGAGGAAGTCATGGCCGAGGCGGCAGCGCGCTCCATCCGTTCGTACAAAGACCTCCCGCTGTTCATCTATCAGATTCAGACGAAATTCCGCGACGAGTTGCGCGCCAAGTCCGGCCTCATGCGGGGACGGGAGTTCCTGATGAAGGATCTCTATAGTTTTCACGCGGACGCGGCGGACCTGGAACGATTTTACTGGAAGTCGGCGGATCGGGCGTATCGCGCCGTCTTCAAACGGTGCGGATTGGACGTCTATCTCACCGAGGCCTCGGGCGGCGCTTTCACGAAAGAATTCACGCATGAGTATCAAGTGCTGTCGGACGCCGGGGAAGATATGATTTTCTACTGCACAAACGCGAAATGCCGCTATGCGCAGAACCGGGAAATCGCGACGCTGGAGGAGGGTGGTCGGTGTCCCAAGTGCGATGCCGGCAAGATCGCCATCGGCAAGAGCATTGAGGTGGGCAACATCTTTCGCTTGGGCGCCAAGTACGCCGAGGCAATGGGGCTCTCGTATGCCGATCAGGCGGGCGCAAAAAAGCCGGTGATCATGGGGAGCTACGGCATTGGTCCCGGACGGGTGATGGCGACGATCGTGGAAACGCACCGCGACTCCCGGGGCATCGTCTGGCCGGAGGCGACGGCGCCGTATGCGGCGCATCTCATCGTGATTGGAAATCAAGAATCCAAAATCAGGAATCAGGGAGAAAAATTATATGATCGTCTGCATCGGGCGGGCATCTCGATTTTGTACGATGATCGCGCGGACAAAACCGCGGGAGAGAAGTTTGCAGACGCGGACCTCATTGGCATTCCGTGGCGCCTCGTGGTGAGCGAAAAAACGCTCGCAAAAAAAGGGGTGGAGATGAAGCGGCGCGGCGAGGCCGCGGGGAGAATCGTATCAGTCGCGGATTGTCTGAAGAGGTTTTCTAAGAAACCGTCTAAAAGGAGAGGGACTTTTTAGACGGTTTCTAATTAAGATCAAATGAAATTCGCAAACCCTTTTGGATATTTTGCCAAGGACATCGGTATTGACTTGGGCACCGCCAACACCCTGGTCTATGTGCGGGGGAGAGGCATCGTGATCAACGAACCCTCGGTCGTCGCGATCAACCAGAAGACGGGCGTCATCGTGGCCATCGGCGCCGAGGCAAAACGCATGGTGGGGAGAACCCCGGCGCAGATCACGGCCACGCGTCCGCTGGTGGCCGGCGTGGTGTCGGACTTTGAGGTGACCGAGGAGATGCTCCGCTACTTCATCCGCAAAGTCCATGAGGATTCTTTTGCGCTCTTGGCCCGTCCCCGCGTGGTGGTGGGGATCCCCTCGGTCGTGACCGAGGTGGAAAAGCGCGCGGTGGAGGACGCGGCGCGCAACGCCGGCGCTCGGGAAGTGTATCTGGTGGAGGAGCCCATGGCCGCTGCCATCGGCGTGCGGCTGCCGGTGCAGGAGGCGGTGGGTTCGCTGGTCGTTGACATCGGTGGCGGCACCACTGATATCGCCGTTATTTCTCTCGGCGGCATCGTGGTGTCCAAGAACCTCAAAATCGCGGGAGACAAACTGAACGAGGACATCATCCGTTTTGCGCGGGATGAGTTCAAACTGCTCTTGGGCGAGCGGACCGCGGAGGACATCAAGATCGCCATCGGTTCGGCGTATGAACTCGCGGAGCCCCTGGAAGCCACGATGCGCGGGCGTGACTTGGTCACCGGACTTCCCAAAGAGATCGTGGTGGACGACGCGGACATCCGCCGCGCCATGCGCCATTCAATCGCGACACTGGTGAATACCGTCAAAACCGTGATTGAACAGACCCCGCCGGAACTCGTGGCAGACATCATGCACCGCGGGATCGTCTTGGTCGGCGGCGGGTCGTTGCTGCGCGGCCTTGACCGGCTGATCCACGAGGAGACGAGGATTCCGGTGCGCGTCGCCGAGGATCCGCTCACCGCGGTGGTGCGCGGCACAGGCGTCATTTTGGAAGACATCACGTCGCTCAAAGGTGTCTTGGTGAGCACCGACTACGAGCAGGTGCCGACGGAGTAGCAGGGAGACACGGGTCTCAGAAACCGTCTAAAAGGTCTTCTTCGTCGCGAAATCACTGGATTTTGAGCGAGACAAGGACGGACGAGGAAGCCGTATATGGCAATATACGGCGAGGAGGACTGACGAAGCAGACGCCGAAATCCCGTGATTGCAGCAGGAGAGGGACTTTTCAGACGGTTTCTTATGATGACCACGACTATCGCACGAAAGAGGATACGCGCTGCCGTGGCGGGCGCTGCGGTCGTTTTTTTTGTGGCGGCAGCGATTGCGAGCCAGTCGCGGCCGGTGGCGCTCGCGCGCGAATGGATCGCGCGGATGGGGCGCCCCCTCCTGTCCGCGGGAGCATACGTCGGCGGATACGTCCGTAGCGCCGCCGGCGGGGATGCGCGGAACGAGCGGGAGGAAGACGAGAGGTACCTCTCGGCGTCCGCTGCCGAGATACGCACGCTCCGAAAAGAAAATGAATCCCTGCGCCGCCTGCTGGGACTCAAGGAGGAGAGCGCCGTAGCACTCCAGGCGGCGAATGTCATGTCGTATGCGCAGATCATGGGTCGGGAGACGCTCTTCATTGACCGGGGGCGGGATGAGGGTATTGCCGAGGGCGACATTGTGATTGACGAAGATCGCCTCCTGGTGGGCGAGATCATGGAGGCGCTGCCCGGGTCCTCGCGGGTGTCCGTGGCATCCAATGCGGGTCGGGCGTTTTCCGGATCCCTGGTGCCGCTGGGCGGCGACATCCTCGTCAAGGGCCTCGGGGGACGGGCGCTGGCGCTGGAACTGATTCCGTATGATACGCCGATCCGCGACGGCGACGCGGTGCGATGGATGCCGAAGGGTCAGCGGGAGGGTGTGGCCATATTTGCGGGCCGCGTGGTCGCGGGGACCTCGGCGCCAACCGGGGCATTCAAGACCGGCCGCGCAGTGCTCCTAGCGCGTCCGGATCAACTGGAGCGCGTCTTGGTGCTGACCCGGCCATGAAAAACTGTTGAAAAACATGCCAGCCATTTTTTTCCGTCCAACACTCTTTGCGGCAACGCTCGCGGCCTGCCTCTTTCTTGAAGCCGCACTTGCGGCATCCTCGCGCGGGTACCTCCCGGTGCCGCCGCTCGCACTCGTGGCGGTCGCGGCATGGATGCCGGCATTCCCCGTGGTCGGGCGGCTCTGGCTTCTGGGCAGCGCCGGGTTTGTCATGGATACGTTCGGGCCGGATCCGTTTGGGACGCGGCTCCTCTCGGCACTTGCCGCGGCGCTCGCGGCCGAGATGCTCATGCGCGTATCCACGCGGGAGTCGGCGGCGGGGCGAGTGGGAGTCCCGGCGGCGCTCGCCGCTTTCATGTGGCTCTCGGCCCCGCTGGCGCGTGCGTCCGCCGGGTACATTTCCGCCTTTTTGCTATGATGTCCTTTCCTTTCACCTCGCGCGGCGGATCGCGGTACCTGCGGCGCGGCGCCGTGGATCCGGAAGAAATTTTTGCGGACGCCGTAGCACACGCCGCATCGGATCCGGCGGGTCCGCTGGAAGAAACCGTGGAGCGCCCGCTGGGACGCCGTTCTTCGTTTTGGTTCTTGTGCGCGGTTTTCTGCGCCCTCGCGTATCTCATGGCGCGGAGTTTCTTCCTGCAAGTGGTTTCCGGCGAGCGACTGTTCCTCCAATCGCAGGAGAACCGGTTTGCGTCGCGGGTGCTCTTCGCGCCTCGCGGCATCATCCGAGACCGGTACCGCGAGGCGCTCGTGGAGAACGTGCCGTCCCTGGGGCTCGTTTTTGACCGCGAGAGATTTTTGGAAGAGCGCGGGGATCCGGCGCGTCTCACGGCGGACCTCTCGCGGCTCTTGGGAAAACCGCAGGAGTTTTTTACGCAGTTGGGCTTCCCGGAAGACCACGACCTGCGCCGGGCGCCCGCGCGGATATTCCTCGCTCGCGATTTGACGCGCGAGGAGATGGTGGCGTTGGCCCCCCACGCGGCGGAGCTCCCCGGCGTGGAGGTCTTTGAGGGTTTTGAGCGCCTGTACGCGGCGCCCGAGGCGACGTCGCATCTCATCGGATTTGTGGGAAAGGTGTCTCAGAGCGATCTTGCCGAGCGCCCCGACCTCGGGGAAGAAGAGACGATCGGCAAGAGCGGAATTGAGTTTTTTTACAACGCGGCGCTGCGGGGCAGTTCAGGCAAAAAGATCGTTGAGGTGGACTCCCTGGGTCGGGAGCGGCGATTCCGGCTCACCCGGGATCCGCGGCAAGGCAGGGACCTCACGCTCACGATTGACGGCGAGCTGCAGGAGAAGACGTATGACCTCATCGCGGGGTATACGGAAGGAAAAAAGGGCGCGTCCGCCGTGGTCTTGGATGTCCGGAGCGGTGCCGTGCGGGCGCTGGTGAGCGCGCCTGGGTTTGACGCCAACCGTTTCGGCCACGACCTCTCGACGGAGGAGTTCGCGGCGATTCTCAAAGATCCATTGAAGCCCATGTTCAATCGCGCGATCTCGGGCGAGTTTCCGTCGGGATCCACGATCAAGCCCGTCATCGCGGGCGCTGCCTTGGAAGAGGGGCTCGTGGATCCGGACAAAAAGATTTACGACCCCGGGTACCTGGACATTCCCAATCCGTTTCGCCCGGGCGAGCGGACGCGATTTCTGGACTGGCGGGCGCACGGCTGGGTGAATTGGTACGACGCGATCGCCTACTCGGCCAACGTCTATTTCTATCGGATCGGCGGGGGATACAAAGACCAGCGGGGCCTGGGCATTGAACGGATCAAGCGGTACGCGACGGCATTCGGTTTTAACTCCCTCTTGGGCATTGACCTTCCCGGAGAAAAGCCCGGGTCAGTGCCGGATCCGGATCTCAAGAGAATCGCGGAGCCGGACAATCCCGACTGGCGGGTCGGCGACACCTACAACGTCGCGATCGGCCAGGGCGGGATGCGGGCGACCCCGCTGCAGATGGCGGCCGCCACCGCGGCGCTTGCCAACGGCGGGACACTTTGGACGCCGTATATTTTGGACAGCGTCCGGGATGCGGACGGCGCGGTCGTGGAAGAGCGGCGTCCGCGCGCGATCCGTCAGCACCTCCTCCGCCCGGAGGTGCTGGCCGAGGTATCTCGGGGCATGCGCGGCACCGTCACCTACGGCACCGCGCGGCTCCTCCAGCAAGTACCGGTCGCGGTGGCGGCCAAGACCGGCACCGCGCAGTCCGCACCCGGCAAATTACCGCACGCGTGGGTGATCGCGTATGCCCCCGCGGACAATCCGGAGATTGCGGTGGCAATTATGGTAGAATACGCCGGCGAGGGCTCCACCGTCGCGGTGCCGATCACGAATGAAATTTTGAAATGGTACTTTTCGCGCACTGCGCGATAAAAATCCCAAACCCCAAGCGCCAAATCCCAAATAATACTCAATGACCGAAGCACCAATCACCGAAACGCGCGTTTGGGACTTGAGTATTGGAGTTTGAGGTTTATTTGGAATTTGGGATTTGTCATTTAGAATTTCGTCTGGTGTGTATAACCGCGATTGACAGAAAACGCCTCCTCGCGTACCATTCGCATTTACTATCGTTTGTGATTTTTTTAAACTTATGTCCGAATATCTCTCCGCAGAAGCGCTGGTGAAACTCAAGCAGGAAGTGCATACGCTCAAGACCGTGAAGCGCCGGGACATCGCGGCGCGGCTGGAACACGCCAAGTCCCTCGGGGATCTGTCGGAGAACGCCGAGTACCAGGAGGCCATAGAGGAACAGAAGCTGGTGGAGCAGCGGATCGCCGAGTGGGAAGAGCGCGTCCGCGAGGCCGTGGTAATGGAGAAGCCCACGCGCACGGACTGCGTGGCCGTGGGATCCACGGTGCGCGTCACGATCAACGGGAAAGAGGCGATCTATACGATCGTGGGGTCGGAAGAGGCAAACCCCGCAGCGGGCAAGGTATCCAATGAGTCGCCGCTCGGCAAAGCATTCCTCGGCAAGAAAGTGGGCGAGACCGCTGAGGTCAAAGCGCCCGCGGGCGTGATGATGTATACGGTGGTGGAGATCAAATAGTCGCTTGCCTGATCTGTTCCATCGTCTCTCCTTTCTATTCCATTGCCTCTATTCGAACAAATATACGATCGTGAGATTGTTCGTAATGAAGCCCCATGGGCAAGCCAGTGGTCCTCTGGGGCGTAGATAAACGAGTGATGCCGAACGAAAGGCGGGGCAAAGCCCCGCCTTTCGTTCGTGCCGGAAATATGATAGCGTATAGGCGATGAGCGAACTGGTGCTATACCGCAAATACCGTCCCAAAAGTTTTGAGGAAGTGGTGGGGCAGGAACACGTGGTGGGCGCGGTGAAAAACGCGTTTGCGATGGGGCGCGTGGCGCACGCGTTTCTCTTCTCCGGGCCGCGCGGCGTGGGAAAGACGAGCATGGCGCGGCTGATTGCGAAGTCCCTCAACTGCGAAAAAAACGGCGTGGGTGAGGTGCCGTGCAACGGATGCGCGATGTGTCTGGACTTCACCGCAGGCCGCGCATTGGACGTGATAGAAATTGACGCGGCGTCCAACCGCGGCATTGACGAGATACGGGAACTGCGCGACGGCGCGCGGGTATCCCCCGCGCGCGGAAGATACAAGACCTACATCATTGACGAAGCGCATCAGTTGAGCAAAGACGCATTCAACGCGCTTTTGAAAACACTGGAAGAGCCGCCGGCACATGCGGTCTTCATCCTCGCCACCACGGAATTGGAGAAAGTACCCGCGACCATTGTCTCGCGCACCCAGCACTATCCGTTCCGCCGCCCGACGGCGGAGCAAATCGCAGCGCGCCTATCGCATATTGCAGAAAAAGAGGGCGTGATTCTCGCGGATGACGCGGCGCGGCTGATCGCCTTTGCCGCGGAAGGCGGCCTGCGGGACGCCGAGGGCATCTTGGGGCAGATCATGGCGGTGGAAGACCGGAAGATCACGCGCGAGGAGGTGGAGGAGATACTCGGTCTTCCCAAGCGCGAGGCCGTGAAAGAAATGTTCTCGATCATCGCCAAAAAAGACGCGGCCGCAGCGCTTGCGCTCATTGGGCATCTTGCCGTAGCGGGGCACGATCTCGCCTTTTTCTCGCGCCTTCTGCTCCAGTATCTGCGCTCCGCGTTTTTTCTCAAGACCGATGCCGAGCTCAAACCCCTCATCGCCGCGGACCTCCTGTCCGACGAGATGGAGCGCATCGAAGCGCATCTCACGGCCTTCACGCCCGCCGAGCTCTCGCGCGCCGTCACGGTCTTGTTTGATCATCTTCAGGATTTCAAAAGAACCCCGATCCCACAGCTCCCTCTGGAGCTCGCGGTCATGGAGCTCATGCGCGGAGGCGCAGAAAATGAACAGGCGATATGACCCCCTGCATTGTCCGCACCTCCATCACAAGAGACGAACTTCGCGAGATGGCGAAGTCGCACCGCCGATCAATGGTCAAAGCGGTGGTGGATATTGAGCGCGCGCTCATGTCCGTTGGCGGAGAGATGCACGCGGACGAGGAAGCGGCGCTGCTGGACGACGGATCACTCCAGGAGAATCTGTGGGGGATCAATATATGGCCGGATAATCCTGCGGATGACCGGATTGAATTTGACTCCATGATCAACCTGCGCCCCTCGCAGCATAACAATTCCCGCGGGGTGGAGAGCGAGGCCACACGAACGAAGATCAAAGCGATCGTGAATACCCTCGTCATTGAATAGTCATGGCCGTGCTACTCATCCATCATCCGGGGCTTTCTGTAGCGCGTTGGCAACGATTGTCATTGGCAGAACAGTTGGGGAACGTGGGGAGTGAAATAGGGCGCGCCCGCCGATGGAAAAACGAAAGACCGAAGCATTGGGAGGAGGCGGCGCATTGCGCGCTGGAACTCCTGGATCTCACGATTCAAGATCCGCGATGGCAAGGTCATCGCAGAAAAGAACTCCTGCGGGCGCGGGAGTGTGTCGGGGACGCCTATTACGGCGGCGGAGAATACGGCACGACCTTTGAGGATCTTGACCGCTATTTTCTTCCCTTTGCCCTCTCCGCTCGCATGGATCGGTAAATCTGTACAGTCGCGGGGGGACGCTTGCTATACACACAAACAGTGTGTATTATATGTTTATGGAAAAAACTGCATTAAAGTTTTCCGCGCGCGTCAATATCATGCTTCCTGCGGACACCATGCGTCTTCTGAAGCGAGTCGCTCCCAAAGGCGACAGAAGTCGTCTCATCAGCGAGGCCGTGCACTTCTACGTGCAGGAGATCGGCCGGGCGCGTCTCCGGGAGCAGTTGCGTGAGGGTGCCACACACCGCGCCGAGCGCAACCTCAAATTTGCGGAAGAGTGGTTTCCTTTGGAAGAAGAAGCATGGAAAAGAGGAAGCGGCAGATAATACCGCAACGGCAAGAGGTCTGGGTGGCGCATTTCGACCCGGCAGTCGGCTCGGAGGTGCGAAAGACGCGGCCTGCGCTGGTACTGCAAAACGACATAGCGAATCGGTATAGCCCCGTCACTATTGTGGCGGCAATCACCTCTCAAGCGGGAGATCCATTGTATCCGGATGAGGCGTTTCTGCGCGCAGGAGAAGGGGGTCTCCTGATGCCGTCGGTGGTGCAACTTGGTCAGATCAGGACGGTGGATAAGCGACGGCTCACAAAGCGCCTCGGCGTTATTAGCGATGAAGCGATGCGGCGCGTGGAGCGCGCGTTGGAAATCAGTTTGGGATTGAT
>JBBTVQ010000091.1:0-1605 GCA_038063095.1 Patescibacteria group bacterium | reverse complement strand
GGCTCTCGTGCTTGTTTTTCTGGATACCCGCTTCCGCGGGTATGACATCCTTATAGGAAAGGTGTAAACAACGCGGGGATAACTTACAGTTTTTTCACCTGCCAAGAAAAACGGCGCGATTCTCGCGCCGTTTGTATGCGTCTCTCTATCACCCGCGCCGCCGTTCTCCCCAGTGCGGGCGGCTACTACCAAATCCTCCGGCGCGTCTTGGGCCGCGATGGACTGGGTGCCTGCCGGGGCGGCTGAAGCCGCGCGGCGCGAACTCTCTTTCCGGCCGCAAATCATCGGGCAGGGGTGCGCGTGCCGGCGGCAACTCCGGCAGTTGGGATACGGGTAATGTTTTTTTGATGAGCCGCTCAATGCTCCGGACCTCGTGCCGCTCCGTGGGCGCGGCAAATGATATCGCGTGCCCGCCGGCGCCGGCCCGTCCCGTGCGGCCGATCCGGTGCACGTAGTCGTCGGAGCTGGCCGGCAAGTCGTAATTGACGACGAGTTCGATTCCTCTCACGTCAATCCCGCGAGACGCAATGTCGGTGGCCACCAGCACGCGGTACTTCCCAGAGCGGAATCCCTGCAGGGCCTCGCGCCGCTGCCCGAGCGTGCGGTTGGAATGAATCTCCGCGCCGCTATGTCCCATGCCGCGGATGGCACGGGCCAGCCGCCGCGCCGCGTGTTTGGTACGCGTGAAGATGAGCGTGCTGCCGCGATAGTCGTCCAACAGTTTGTCCAGCAGGCGGTTCTTGTCCTGCTTCGGGATGATAAAAATCTCCTGGGTCACGCCCTCGGCCGGCGTGCCCGAAGGCGCCACTTCCACGCGGATGGGCAAGCGCATGTAGCGGGTCGCCAGAGACATGATCTCGTGCGGCATGGTGGCGGAAAAGAGCATGGTCTGACGCTCCGCGGGAAGCGCTGCAAATATCTTTTGAATCTGCGGGGCAAACCCCATGTCCAGCATCCGATCCGCCTCGTCCAGCACCACGATGGACGCGTCTTTGAGAGAGAGCGTTTTTTGCTCCAGATGATCAATGATGCGGCCCGGGGTCCCGATGATAATGTGCGGGCGCTGACGCAAAGCCCCCATCTGCGGGCCCATGGCGGCACCCCCGATGAGGAGCGCCGTGTGGAGTCCCAACGCGCGCCCGATTCTCTGGAGCGCCGCGTCCACCTGATGCGCGAGTTCACGCGTGGGCAATACCACGAGCCCCTTGGCTTTTGTCTGTCCGATCCGCTGGATCATGGGGATGCCGAAGGCGAGCGTCTTTCCGGTGCCGGTCTGGGCAATCCCCACCACGTCTTTGCCCTCAATCGCCACCGGAATCGCCTGCTCCTGAATCGGCGTGGGAGTCGTAAAACGCGATGTATCCAAGATGTCCAACAGCCGCGGGGCTATCCCCAGGCCATAAAATCCGGATCCGTCCTGCTTGTGACTGTGCGGTGTCATAAAAATAATGATACCATATCGCAAGAAAAAGATCAACCCGCACGAAACCCCCGCGGCGGGCGCTCTGCCCGCCGCGGGGCTTCCCGTAAAAAAGCAGGTATCGCTCAGGATAGCACTGCTTACAATACTTGTAGTTGTCGGCTCCCACCCGAGCCCCGGATTCG
>JBBTVQ010000090.1:0-8562 GCA_038063095.1 Patescibacteria group bacterium | reverse complement strand
GGAAGGCATAGTTGCGCAAGAGATACCCGGTCGCATGCACCTTTTCCGCGACTTTCGGATGTTTTTCTTCCAAGCAGAAAATTGTCGTGTAGCGGCGCAGCACATCAATATCCACCGCGTCTTTCACGCAGTAGATGGCGTAGCGGTCCAAAAAAAGAGAAGGCATGATGCGGGGGAAGGGAGCAACGCCGACCGCAATGATGGTCTTCTCCTCCATCTGCCGCAACGCATTGCCGAGATCCGGCACATACCGCTGCCACGCGGAAAAAAGATCCCTGTTCATCGTTTCACCATATCAAAAAATCACCGCATACGCTATCGCGCATAGAATAGAAATGAAAATGCCCGGGAAAAGCATGGCTGCAATCCCGGGCTCTCTCTATCCCTCCTTTTGTGAAGAACATAACTCTTCGCGGCTAGACGGCCGCGGCCGGCAGCTCCACCTCTGCCACCTGCGGCAGGCGGTCGCCCTGCCCCTGCTGGCCGAGACGGAAGTACACCGCCCGCATCGGTTCCAAGACTGGCACCGGGCCGTCGGGCACCTTGCTGAAGTGCACGAAGCACTTCCTGCCGGTCTGTACCCCACTCACCTGTTGGTGGCTACCGTCGGTTGTGATACCCGGACTCTCGCCGACATGACCAGTGCCCCTGATCATATTGTAGAAATACGGCGCCCCGCGGAGCCAGCCATCGCGATGAGGAATGTAGTCCGGCAGCCACGCCGCGCGTCGTACCTCCGCGAGCCGCTTGACGCTCCACTTCTGACGCGAGGTACCGAACTCGCGAGCGACCTGCTCCACCGCCTCGCCCATCTTCGGCCATATCTGATCGTACCGAAAGCCGGGATAGGCGTGGACGGGATCCGTGGCAACATACTCGTACCCCTGCCGCCCGCGGACAATCCTCCCCTTGGCAACTTGCTGTGCTGTGAGGAAGAATCTTCCCTTCCGCGTGATGACACCCACCTGGATGTCCAGGTCTTGGCCATCGTAGGACAGGAGGTGGACATCCGCATTATCTGCGCCTGTTTGGCGGGTGATCGGCATCCCGCGGTCCCACCGAACAGGCACCGACAGTGTGGTGTACCCGTGGAGCGGGATTGCTTCCCCGCTGAAGACCTCAAACGCTATGAGGTCTTCAGCCTGCACGTCTGCCGAGACATACATATCCAGCATCGTCGGCCGACCTTGGGGCTTGAACTCCTGCCATCCCCATGTCCGACCCATCTTGCTCTCGCCAACCTCAAACCCGGCCGCTTCAATGGAAACACCTTGTAGTGTCAACATGGCAAACCCCCTTCTGTGGGTTTCATCGCCTTGGATTGCCGGAAATCCGGCTGAAAAGTGCTATATCTATAGTATACACCCTATTTATAGATTTGTCAATATCGCCCTGTTGCGCGATATTCGGTACCATACAGGGGATGCCCCTGGAGCACTATCCGGAGAAAAAGTTGAAGCGGGAGATTCTCGCCGTTCTCGGGAAACACCCTCTTGACATCGTATAACTGGGTATATACACTTCCTATGAAGATCCTCCGAGGTATTATCGGTTTTGAGTGGGATGCGCACAATCGCGATAAAAATCTCACGAAGCACCGCGTGACTGATGATGAGTGTGAAGAGGTTTTTTTTGACGAGAAGAAAAAGATCCTGAAAGATCTGCTCCACTCCGGCGCTGAAAAGCGATATGTCATTGTCGGCAACACGAAAAAGGGTAGAGTTCTGTTTGTCGCATTCACCATTCGGAATAATAAAATCCGTGTCATCTCGGCGCGCGATCTCAATAAAAAAGAGTGTCATCTCTATGAAAAAGAAAGTTAATATCCCCAAATTCAAAGGTGAAGATCAGGAACGGGCATTCTGGGGAAAGTTTGATCTTGCCACGCACTTTCAGCCGGAGGATTTTGACGCGGTCGCCTTTCCCGACCTGAAGCCGTCTTCACGACCGGTTTCCATCCGCGTGCCGGAATACCTACTCGTCCGCCTCAAAGAACGCGCGAATGAACTGAATATCCCCTATCAATCGTTGATGAAGGAATACATTGCTCGCGGGGTACTACGAAAGTAATATCACCGGTATGCGCTTGGAGCACTATCCGGAGGAAAAGTTGAAGCGCGAGATTCTTGCCATTCTCGGAAGACATCTTGATCTTGCGCGGTACCGCGTGTTTTTCTTCGGCTCGCGCGTGATTCCCGGCAAGGGCACGGAGCGCTCGGACATTGACATAGGGATTGAGGGGCCGCCCATACCCACATCCGTCTGGTTTGATATTCTTAAAGAGTTGGAAGAGGTTCCTACGCTCTACACGATACAATTGGTTGATTTCAATACTGTCGCGGCGCGATTCAAAGAAGTCGCATTGCAACACATAGAGACCATATCACCATGACAAAATACCAGACCATATACCAAGAGTTCGGCGAGGCAGTCCAGCATTTGGATGACGCCCTGCGGCAGGAGAAAACCGAATACATGCGCGATTCCTCCATTAAGCGCTTTGAGCTCGCCTTTGATCTTGCATGGAAGACAATGAAGGCCTGGCTGGAAGAGAAGGGGGGCGTATGCGCATCGCCGCTTGACTGTTTCCGCGAGACATATCGCATTGGACTTGGAGAATACACGGATGCGTGGCGGGATATTGTAAAGATACGGAACAAAACCGTTCACACGTATGATGAGGATCTCGCAGAGGAGATATACCGCAAACTACCGAATATAGTGGAGCAGCTGCGCAAACTTCACGAAGCGTTCGCGCAGCATCCCATATAAAACGAGACCATTACAAAACTCTTCTTCGTAGCGAAAGCGCGACATTTCGTGCTATGGCGAGGAAGGACGACGAAGGCGTACTTGGCTAAAGTACGACGAGGAGGACTGACGAAGCCAGAGCCGAAATGTCGCGCTTGCAGCAGGAGAGGGAGTTTTGTAATGGTCTCATAGTATGCACCAGGAAATCGCGCGCATACGCGCATCGTTCCAAAAAGAAATCAGGGAGGCCGCCACGCTGGACGCGATGGAGCGGTTGCGCGTGGCGTACCTCGGGCGCAAAGGCGCCGTGGCCGCGGTGTTTGACGCGCTGAAAAACCTGCCACCGGACGATCGCAGGACAATAGGGGCCGAGGCGAACCGGCTGAAACGGGAGATTGAGCGGGCGCTGGGAGAACGGAGGCGGGAACTGGAGAAGACGGAACATGAATCCGTGCTCAAAAAAGAATGGCTGGATATTACGAGACCCGGTCTCGTACGAGCGCGGGGACACCTGCATCCGATCACTACAGTGAGGAGAGCATTAGAAGATATATTCATCTCCATGGGATTCGGCATCGCAGAAGGCCCGGAAATGGAACTGGAACATTACAATTTTGATTCTCTAAATCTTCCTGAAACGCATCCTGCGCGGGAGATGCAGGATACCTGGTGGATTCGCCATCCATCCGTCAGCGTAAAAAAACAAAGAAGCGAAAAGAAAACACGCCTTCTCCTGCGGACACAAGTCACTTCCATCCAGGTCCGCTACATGGAGAGGAATACTCCGCCGTTTCGCATCATCATGCCCGGCACGGTCTTCAGACGCGAGGCAACCGACGCATCCCACGAGATGCAGTTCGCCCAGATGGACGGATTGATCGTGGATACCAAAGTGTCGCTCGCAGATCTGAAAGGAATAATGGAGACGGTTCTGAAAAAACTCTTCGGGCCGCGGATCAAGACCCGTCTTCGCGCCGGCTTTTTCCCCTTTGTTGAGCCCGGAGTTGAAATGGACATTGAATGTCTGTATTGCGGCCAGAAAGGATGTTCTGTATGCAAGCAGTCCGGATGGATTGAAGTATTTCCGGGCGGCGTGGTGCATCCGACTGTATTCAAAGCCGCGGGATACAACCCGAAACAATGGCAGGGAATCGCCTGGGACATTGGCGTGGACCGGATCGCGATCCTGAAATATAAAATTCCGGACGTACGGCTCCTGCGATCCGGCGACTTACGATTTTTGAAACAATTTTGACCTGCATGAAATTCTCCTATAACTGGCTCAAAGAATTGACGTCCATAAAAAAATCTCCCGATGAGACAGCGGAGCTTTTGAATATGCGCGCGTTTGAAGTAGAAAGGGTGGAGAAAGTCGGGAATGATTTCACGTTGGACGCAAAAGTGCCGGTCAATCGCATCTCGGATGCGGGAAATCACCAAGGACTCGCGAAAGAAATCGCCGCACTTCTCGGGCTGAAAGTCAAAAAACATTCCATGGGCGCTTTTGTTTCAACGCCGCAGGCACAGACGCTGAAGATAAAAATCGCGAGCCCGGAACTATGTCCGCGTTATACCGCGGTTATCCTGAATTTGAAAAAAAATGATGTCTCGCCGCCGTGGATGCAGAAGCGGCTCGCCACCTGCGGATTCCGGCCGATCAACGCGATCGTGGACGCAACAAATTATGTCATGCTCGAAACCGGTCAGCCCCTGCACGCATTTGATCTTGATAAAATTGAGGGCGGCCGCATGAATATAAGGGAATCCAAAGAAGGAGAAACACTCACCACGCTTGACGGCACCACGCATATCCTGCCGCAGGGTACCATCGTCATTGAGGACGCGGAGCGGCTGATTGATCTTGCCGGCATCATGGGAGGACAAAACTCGGCGGTATCGGATGGCACGAAACGAATCCTCTTGCAGGCCGCCGCGTTTGATCCGGTGCGGATCTATCGGGCAACGCGCGCTTTGAACTTCTCGTCGGACGCGGCGAAGATATATGCCGCGGGGACAGATCCGAATAAAACCATGGGGGCACTCCGGCGCGCCACAGATATTCTTTTACAGATGGATGTCGTAGATGTTCCGCAGGGCTGGATTGACCTATATCCGAAAAAGACAGCCCAGACAAAAATCGCTTTCCGCCCCGCATATGCGGATAAAGTGATCGGCGAACCGCTGGGTCATCAATTCCACCAAAAAGCATTTGAACGTTTTGGTTTCAAAAAACGCGCGGGCGGCAAGGACAAATGGCTTATTGAAGTCCCGACCGAGCGCAGAGATCTGCATCAAGAAGAAGACCTCATAGAAGAATCAGCGCGGATGTATGGATATGAAAGATTAGCATCAAAATTACCTGAAAGTCATCTTATTCCGGCGCCGAAAAACGACGCGGTATGGTGGGAACATCAGATAGCCGATCATCTCGCGGGAGCCGGTTTTACCGAGACCCAGCTGTATGAATTCACCGGCGACCACGAGCTGGATCAATTCGGAATTGACCGCGCCCGAGTCATCGCTCTTGAAAATCCGATGAATCCGGAGACGCGATATCTGGTCCCGCGCGCCGCGATAAAATCCGTGTCCTCCGCCGCCGATAATCTCAGACATTTTGATGCAGTAAAATTATTCGGCATCTCCAAGAGTTTTCGCAAAGATCCACTGGAGGAGCGAAAAGATCTGGTGATCTGTCTGGCGGCAAAAGGCACGTCCGGCGAGGAGGAGTTTTATCTTCTCAAGGGTGCCGTGGAGCAGATGCTGGAATCCATGGGCATCAGCGACCAGTGGTACGATGACGCGATAGACGAGACACGAGCCACATACCACGACACGCGCATCTTTCATCCGTACCGACGCGCGGAGATAAAGATGGGAGATGAAAAAATCGGCGTGATCGGCGAGATACATCCCGACATTCTCAAAAAAATAAAATCAAAAGGCAGGATTGCGGCCGCTGAAATTGACATGGAAAAACTCGCGCGGCTCGCAACGAGCGAGGCGGAATACCGCCCCATCGGAAAGTATCCCGCGATGATCCGCGACATCGCCGTCGTGGTGCCCAGAGACACGCGGACGCAAGAAGTAGAAAACATCATTTCAGCCGCCGGGGGCGAACTCCTCGCGGACACGGATCTCTTTGACTACTTCCAAGACGAAAACCTGCAGGAATCCGAAGAAAAAAGCTTGGCATTCCACCTCGTATTCCAATCGGCCGAGCGCACCCTCATGGATGCAGAGGCGGACGCCGTCATGCAAAGAATCGTATCGGCACTGGAAGAAAAGAACTGGGAAGTGAAGAAATAAGGATCATGCGGCATATAATCCCTTACATAAGCCGTTTTGAGCGGGGTTGTCTGCTCGCGCCCAGCAATCCTTGACACAAATCTATTTTGGTAGTATAATAAGATCATAATTCCCGCTCGGATGGGTGGGTCGTCCCGACCAAGAGGAAGGAATAAGGGGGTGTTGATCTTGCCCTCAATCAAGATCGAGTTCGTTGAAAGGGGAGGAAGGCGATGACGACATTGGATTTTATTCGGAAGCATTCACGGTGGGATCTTTCAAAGCTCAGGATGGTTGACTCTTTTGAAGGGTTCAGACCACTTGAAGGAGCGTCTAACCCAAGTATGTGGGGCATGTCTGGGAGACCAGATGGTCAGGATGGATGGATTAACGCCACATTTGTGTTCCAGATTGACGAAGGAGGCCCGCGATGGTTCTTTGCCCAAGAATTTCATCCAGACGGGACTCCTGCTACGCCAATTCTCGGCTATCGCGAGGAGCGCAATGTGTGTGATCGGTGCGGCGAACCGCTCAGAAATGAGGGTATCGAATTATGGCACAGGGATGCGGAGCCCCATTTCAAGGGTAGGCTCCCTTGCCTCGGTCATAGTTTTTGCTCGACTCGGTGTGCCGATGCCGCCGGTGGAGCAAAGTAATTCCTTCCGCGTCTCGGTAGCGGGACGCAATAGGATTTATGTCGGAGACGCTACTATATCTCCGGCAACAGCAGACCGCCGCAGCCCCTTGGCTCGGCGGTCTTTGAATTTGTTAATGACCGTCCTCTTGTGCCGAGCTTAGCTCGGCACAAAATAATATGGCACGCCGCGCGAGCATGACCCGGGCAACCTTTCATTCCAATGCGCGCTCTTGCCGATGCGGGGCCGCATACCTGATGTGCTGATGCCCACACATCCGGATAATCCGTGTTGCGGAGCCTGCCTGCGGTATGATATAGTGCTGTTATGCAACCCCCCGCCATCGTCAAACAGACCAAGGATTATCTGCTCGTCAAAAAAATCCCCCTGCCGCGGGGAGCGGGCGATCGCCTGCCCACGGATAAACACGAAAATGGCGGCATGACCATGGCGGAAAAGCGGCTGTGGGGCATTATTCAGGACGGGGAGCGCGAGTACCGCGCCGGAAAGACCATCCGCGCGCGCTTCATTGATGAAGCGCTGAAAATCCATGCCCGCAAGAAAAATTGAATGGATAGAATATACCTCAAGATATACCCGATCCTTCAAGAAATTGCCGCGCGGTATCCAAAAGAAAACCCGTGAAAGAGAAGCGATGTTTACCGCAAACGCTTTTGATCCTCGCATCAAAACCCATAAACTCCACGGTATGTTTCAGGATTATTGGGCATACTCGGTAGACAACAAATACCGGGTAATTTTTCGTTTTATCAGCGGTTCGGAAGCGCTTTTCTTTGATATCGGCCTCCATCCAATTTATGGGGGCAGCGAATAATCATGGCAAAAAAGAAACAAAAAAATAAACCGGCGAACGGCGCGAATGCGGGCAACAACAACTCCTACACCGCCAAGGACATTTACGTCCTGGAGGGGCTGGAGCCGGTGCGCAAACGCCCGGGCATGTACATCGGCACCACCGGGCCCGACGGATTGCATCATCTGATCTGGGAGGTTTTTGACAATTCCGCGGACGAGGCGCTTGCCGGACACGCCAAGCACATCGCCATTACCCTCCTGCCGGAAACGCAAGTGCGCGTCGTGGACGACGGCCGCGGGATTCCGGTGGACGTGCACAAGCAGACCAAAAAATCCGCGCTGGAAACCGTGATGACCACGCTCCATGCCGGCGGCAAGTTCGGCGGGGATGCTTACAAAGTATCCGGCGGCCTGCATGGCGTGGGCGTATCCGTGGTCAACGCGCTCTCGGCTTCTCTCAAAGCCGAGGTGTGCCGCGACGGTACGCAGTACACACAGGAGTATCGGCGCGGACTTCCCATGGGCCCGGTGAAAAGAAACGGAAAATGCGAGGGCTCCGGCACGTCCATTACCTTTGCCGCGGACCCGGAAATTTTTGAAACCATAGAATTCGATCTGCATAAAATCCTGGAGCACATCCGCCAGCAGGCGTACCTCATGGCCGGAATTCACGTGACCGTGACAGACGCGCGCGTGGCGGAAAAGTCCCAAGACGGCTCTCTGCTCTCGCGCCCCTACTCGTTCTATTTTGAAGGCGGCATCGTCTCCTACGTCAGATACCTCAATCGCACCGAGACGCCGAAGCACGAAAACCCGTTTTATTGCGTCAAAGAGGTGGCGGTCGGCGGCAGTGAAAAAATCATGGTGGAGGCCGCGTTTCAATACACCGACGACATTCAGGGAAAGGAAATTGCATTTGCCAACAACATCTACAACGGCGAGGGCGGAACGCATCTCACGGGCCTCCGCGCCGCGCTCACCCGCGCGCTCAACGACTACGCGAAGAAAAACGACTATTTTAAAAAAGACGACGAGACGCTCACCGGCGAGGACATCCGCGAAGGCATCACCGCGG
>JBBTVQ010000089.1:0-3318 GCA_038063095.1 Patescibacteria group bacterium | reverse complement strand
GGGACGAACGCCGGTGTTTTTTGGAAGGGAGCGGGGCTTGGCGTGGTCGCGGGTATCCCGTGGACTTTGGGACATGTCCTCAAATACTCCCTCTTGGGGTGGACTTTGGATGCCAACGGCGTGCCCCGGAAAGACGCGGCCGCGCTCAAGGCGTTTGACGATACCTACAAAGCCGCAAAAGAAGGAGGCGTCTTTGCCGGTCTTGCGGCGGGGATGAGGGGCGTGGCCGCATAAAGTATGGATGTCCCCGAGGGATTCAACCTTGATGTACTGAAGGCGTTCGGCCTTGAAAAAAATCCCGAGCAGTGGGATGAGTTTTTTGCTGCGGCCGGGGAGGCGATCATGCTCTCCGTGATCCGGCGCGTGGAGCGCCAGTTGCCGAAAGAAAAAATGGAAGAGTTTTTGCGCCTTTTTGAAGCGCCCGCGACTGATGAGGAAAAAGGGGGCTTCTTGGATGCCCACATCCCAAACTTCGCCGCGCTCATCGCCCAAGAAGTGGAACGCTTCAAGACCACGGCGCTGACCAAGGCGCATAACGCAGTATAGCTTGTAATTTTATCGCGCGTTGTCCCCGCGTTATTGTCATTCCCGCGTACGCGGGAATCCAGAGGGACCAGGTATTGGCTTGGGTATGGTATTTCTGGATGCCCGTATGCCACGGGCATGACATCCCCACGAGAGAATGGGGGGACAACGCGGCTATTTTTTACAGATGACTCAAAGCCATCCTAAATCACATCAGAGAAGGCGCGCCGCTTTTTTTATTTTGGGCATTTCTGTGGCGGCTATTCTCGGGGGCGCCGCATCCGTCTATTCGCTGGTCGGCGACCTACCCAATCCCGAGCGGCTCTCGGAGCGGGCCGTGGAGGAATCCACGCAAATCTACGACCGCACGGGCAAGGTACTCTTGTATGAAATCCACGGAGACGAACGGCGCACCGTCCTCCCGCTCTCCGAGATCCCCGACTCCGTCCGGCGCGCCACCCTCGTGGCTGAGGACGTCAATTTTTACCGGCACGCGGGCTTGGACTGGCGCGGGATCGCGCGCGCGATCGGGAAAAACATCTCGTCCGGCGACTTCTCGCAGGGCGGCTCCACCATCACCCAGCAGCTCATCAAAAACTCGCTCCTGGGATCGGAGAAAACCATCGCCCGCAAACTCAAGGAGCAAATCCTCGCCCTCCTGCTGGAGCGAAAGTATTCCAAGGACGAAATCCTCGGGTGGTATTTGAATCAAATCCCCTACGGCTCCAACGCCTACGGAATCTCAGCCGCAGCCCGCCTTTATTTTGACAAAGAAGCCCGCGAGCTTTCGCTCGCCGAATCAGCGGCGCTGGCCGGGCTCATCAAAGCGCCCTCCCGTTATTCGCCGTACGGCTCGCAAAAAGACGAACTGTTGCAACGGAAGGACTGGATCATCCGGCGCATGGCAGACGCCGGATTTATCTCCCTAGAGCAAGCGGAGGAGGCGCTCCGCGCGCAGTTGCTGTTTGTACCCCCGCGGGAGCGCATCCGCGCCCCGCACTTTGTGCAGTACGTGCGCGAGTACCTGGACGAAAAATACGGCGAGGCCGCGGTGCTCCGGGCGGGGCTCCGGGTGACGACCACGCTTGACTGGACCCTGCAGGAGAAGGCGGAAGAGATCGTACGGGAGGGTGCGGCGCGCAACCGCGACCTGGTCCGCGCCCACAACGCGGCGCTGGTAGCCGTTGACCCGCGCTCCGGCGACATCATCACGATGGTGGGATCCAAGGGGTATTTAGACGATACCGAGCCCGCACAGTGCCAGCCGGGCGTGAGCTGCAAATTTGATCCGTACGTGAACATCGCGACGCGCAAGCGCCAGCCGGGATCCGCGTTCAAGCCCTTTGTCTACGCGACCGCATTCAAAAAAGGGTACACGCCGGAAACCGTGCTCTTTGATGTGCCAACGGAGTTCAACCCCTCCTGCAACCCGGACGGCACTCCGGGGCCCGCCGTGCGAGATCCAAAACACTGCTACCATCCGCAAAACTATGACGACTCTTTCCGCGGCCCGGTGGACATGCGCCACGCCCTGGCGCAATCCCTCAACGTGCCGTCGGTCAAGGTACTCTATCTCGCCGGCGTGGACGACTCCATACAAACCGCTGAAGCAATGGGCATCACGACGCTCACCGACCCCCGGCGCTACGGCCTGTCTTTGGTCTTGGGCGGCGCGGAAGTGACGCTTCTAGAGATGACCGCGGCATTCGGCGTCTTTGCAACCGAGGGCATCCGGCACCAGGCTGGCGCGATCCTGCGGGTGGAAGACCGCAGCGGCTCCGTCTTGGAAGAAAAAAAAGATACGCCGACACCGGCGTTCGATACCCGCGTGGCGCGGATCGTCACCGACATTCTTTCGGACAACGATGCGCGCGTGCCCGTCTTCAGCCCCCGGAGTTCCCTCTATTTTCCGGATCGCCAGGTCGCTGCAAAAACCGGCACCACCCAGGACTTCCGCGACGCGTGGACCGTAGGTTATACGCCGTCCCTTGCCGCGGGCGTGTGGGTGGGGAACAACGACAACACGCCGATGAACCAAAAAGGACTCTCGGTCATGGTGGCGGGCCCCATCTGGCACGCGTTTATGGAGCAGGCGCTCTCGGACGGGCCACGGGAGTATTTTGCCGCACCTGAGCCCTCCGCCGCATCAAAACCCGCGCTGCGCGGCTCCTATCGGGGCGGGCAGCCGGTGCGGATAGACAAGATATCGCGCAAACTGGCAACCCTCCATACGCCGCCGGAACTCGTTGAGGAACAAACCTTTGGAAGCGTCCAGTCCATTTTAGCGCTGGTGGATAAAGACAGCCCCGCGGCAGAGGCACCCGCGGACCCAAGCCGCGACCCGCAGTTCGCCAACTGGCAGGCGGGCATTGACGCGTGGCTTGCTCTGCGTCCGCTTCCGCCAGTCGCAGCGCCGGAGGGTACCGACGACCTCCATGCGCCAGACAAAGCGCCGCGGATAACCATCGTGGCGCCGACTGACGCCGCCCCTGTTACCCGCGTGGTTGAGGTCCGCTCCCGCGTGGAATCGGCGTTTGCGTTGAGTGAGGTGTCGCTCTTTATTGACGCGGTACTGATCCGGTCCGCGACGGCACCTTTTGTCTCCTCCGACTTTTCATTCCCCGTTTCTCCGTCGCTCTCCCCCGGATCACATCTCATAAAAATCACCGCGTATGACGCGGTAGGAAACAAAGCTGCTGCAGAACGACAAGTCGTCATCACGCCATAGCATAACGGGTAATGTGTAATTTTATGACGCGTTGTCCCCACTCTTCGGTGTCATTCCCGCCCCCG
>JBBTVQ010000088.1:0-4157 GCA_038063095.1 Patescibacteria group bacterium | reverse complement strand
CGCAGCCGAAAATCGCGCTTCGCAGAGCCGGAATGCATTTTTGAGATGGGTTCTATACATATTTTAACTGTCTATTCTCTCGCGTCCATAGTGCCTCCAAGGGGGCACTATGGGGCATGTGCGAGTAACTGTTTGCTATTCTCCTGCACGTATGCTACAATGTCCAAGCGGTCCGAAACGGGCTTGAACCAGCAAAGGTCGATCTGCTTACATTATTGATTACCACGAGATGCATGGGTAATGCGCGTGCAAGAACGCTTGAGCGCATAACGACCATACTTCCTCGAAATATTTACTATGATGGATATGGGCATGATGAAAAATAAAATGATGGGGATGATGAAGGACAAAGGAATGATGATGGACGAAGGAAAGATGGGGATGATGATGGATAAAATGCACGGGATGATGACGGATATGAAGGGCATGGGCATGGATGAAAAATCCATGGGTATGATGATGATGGAGATGGGAAAGATGATGATGGGAGGAGATATGATGTGATTCTGTCTTGTCTTTATTGTCTCTGTTGATATAAAAATCGCGCCAGCTATGCCGGCGCGATTTTTGTTTTACTCGCGCGCCACCGTGAGTATCCGCTTCTCCCCGCGCATCACATCCCCGCGGTTCCAGTCGTGGATCGCGGCGAACAGTACGTCTTTCGCGTAGCGGAGACCATTGCCGCGGCGGGTGCCCGGGTCGTTGACGATGAACTCGCGTTTTACTTCGTCATAGCCGCGGATGACGAGCATGTGGTACACGGGCCCCGGGGGAGTGAAAAAAGGATTTTTGAGCAGGCGTCCCGCGGTGGGCGCCACGACGATCTTCCCCGCGGCCAGTTCTCTTTTTATGTCTTCCGGAGACGCGATGAGCATGGTCCTTACGCCGGACAATCCGTAGAGGCGCCGGAGCACCTCCGCGGTATCGTCTATGGACGTATCGCGCCACCGGCCGAACGCCGCGATTTCAAACCGCCGGATGACGTCCATCTCCAATCCCGCGACTTTGGGCGTCAACGGCACACCCCAGACAAAGTGTACTGCCATCACCATTGACGCCTCTTCGCAGTAGTCCTTCCACGGACTCGCCCAGTTCCCCGCGGGCGCCTGCGAGGTAAACGGCACGGGTAATGCGGCTTTCGCGTGCGCGCCGAAGGGAAGCAAAGCTGCGGTCAGTGCAACGCAAGCTGCCGCACAACGCCCAAGTTGCATAGAAAGCCGTTCCATGATACCATCACAGTATATGGCATTGAGCGCCAAAGAAAAACAGAAAGTCATTGCGAGTGTACGGACGCACGACAAGGATACCGGCTCCTCGGCGGTGCAGATCGCGATCCTCTCCGAGGAAATCGCGCGGCTCACCGACCACTTGAAGACCCACCGCAAGGACAACCACTCGCGCCGGGGACTCTTGGCCATGGTGGCGCAGCGGAAAAAACTCCTGGGCTATCTGAAGGAGAACAACGCGCGCCAGTACGGGAGCGTGGTGAAGAAACTCGGACTAAAGAGATGATACGACAAACATAGAACGTAGAACGACAAACGGGAATGTCGGCGTATATCGTTTATCGTTTTACGTTTGTCGTGAGTCGTATACTTCATACATGAGCATCATCAAACACAAAGCGCAGCGCGTGGCGGTCCTCATTGACGCGCAGAATATGTACCACTCGGCCAAGCACCTGTACAACGCGCGGGTGAATTTTAAGGAACTCCTGAAAACCGCGGTGGCTGGGCGCCAGCTGATCCGTGCGACCAGCTACGTGATTCGTACCGAATCGGGCGAGGAAAAACCTTTTCTGGAGGCGCTTGAAAAAATAGGGATAGAAACGAGAATCAAGGATTTGCAGATTTTTCCCGGCGGCGTCAAAAAAGCGGATTGGGACGTCGGCATCGCCATTGATGCCATCCGGTTTGCGCCAAACGTAGAGGCCGTCGTGCTGGTGTCGGGAGACGGCGATTTTATCCCGCTCTTGGAATATCTGCGCAACGTGCGGGGAACCCAGGTAGAAGTCATGGCATTCGGCCGCTCCACGTCGCAGCGGCTCAAAGAGGCCGCGGACGACTTCACGGACCTGGGCACCGAACCGCGCAAATATCTTTTGCATATCAAATAGCCGTTGTTGCGTTTGGCGGATGATGTCGTATTTATGCGGTTCGTTCACATCCCAAACTAAGTTTTTTAGCGTCAAAACTTAGTTTGGGATGTGAACAGGAATCTATTATTCACCAAACTTATTGTTGCTTTGTGACTCATCCCACCTATTCGCACGCCATCGGCGGCAAGACATTTGAAGTAATACTCAATAACTGGGCTGAACAGGCATCCGGTTCAGTGGTCGTCCGCGTCGGCGACACCACGGTGCTTGCCACCGCGGTCATGAGCCCTTTCCCGCGGGATGGCGGGGACTTTTTCCCGCTCACCGTGGAGTACGAGGAGAAGTACTATGCCACCGGCAAAATCTTGGGCTCGCGCTTCATGAAGCGCGAAGCCCGGCCCTCCGAAGAGGCGACTTTGGCTGCCCGCGCCATTGACCGCTCCATCCGTCCCCGCTTTGACATGCGGATGCGAAACGAAGTGCAGGTCGTGGCCTCCATCCTCTCCATTGACGACGAAAACGATCCGGATGTGGCCGCACTCCTGGGTGCCTCGCTCGCCCTCTCCCTCTCCGACATTCCGTGGCAGGGTCCCATCGCCGGAGTGCGCGTCGCGCGAAAAGACGGCGAGCTCCTTCTCAACCCTTCGTTTGCAGAGCGCGGCGCCGCGGATCTTGACATCGTGGTCTCCGGCACCAAAGAGCGGATCAATATGATTGAGGCCGGAGCCGGGGAGGTGAGTGAGCAGGATTTTGCGCAGGCGCTCGGCACGGGATTTGCCGCGGCGCGCGACCTCGTCGCGTTTCAAGAAGAGATCATCGCCAAACACGCGCGGGCAAAACGCACAGTGCCGCTGCTGACGCTGCCGGAACCCCTCGCCGCGCTACTCAAACAAGATTTTTACGGGGCTATTGAAGAGGCGGTGTATCAAAAAGACAAAAAACAGATGCACTCCTCTGTGGCGGACGTGAAAGCCGCGTGGCACGCGCGGGCAAAAGAAGCGCACCCCGACCTCTATCAAAAAAACGCCGCGGATTTTTATTTTGACGAAGCAATTGACGAGATCGTGCACAAAAAGATCATCGCAGAAGGCGCGCGGCCGGATGGCCGCGCGCCCGAGGAGATCCGCGCCTTGAGCGCTGCCGTGGCGGTGCTGCCGCGCGTCCACGGCTCCGGCCTCTTTATGCGCGGCTCCACGCACGTCCTCTCCACTCTAACCTTGGGCGCCCCCGGAGACGAGCAGATCGTGGAAGGCATGGAGATTCGCACAAAAAAACATTTCCTGCACCACTACAACTTCCCGCCGTTTTCCGTGGGCGAGGTAAAGCCCATGCGGGGCCCGGGCAGACGCGAGATCGGCCACGGAGCGCTGGCAGGCAAGGCGCTCATGCCGCTCATGCCCGCGCGCGATGCGTTTCCGTACACCATACGCGTCGTCTCCGAAGTGCTCTCGTCCAACGGCTCGTCCTCCATGGCGTCGGTCACCGCGGCCTCCCTGGCGCTCATGGACGCCGGGGTCCCGGTGAAAAAACCAGTCACCGGAGCCGCCATGGGTCTCATGCTCAACGACAAGGGCGACTACCGCGTGCTCACCGACATCCAGGGCCCAGAAGACCACCACGGCGACATGGACTTCAAAGTCGCGGGCACCTGCGATGGCATTACCGCTGTGCAGATGGACGTGAAAATTGAAGGGGTCACGCTGGAGATGATTGCCAAGACCCTCCAGCAGGCCCGCGAGGCGCGCATGAAGATTTTGGACGTCATGCGCTCGGTCATTGCGGAGCCCCGGCCAGAACTCTCTCCGTGGGCGCCGCGGATCGAGATCGTCAAAATCAATCCGGAAAAAATCGGAGCGCTCATCGGCCCGGGCGGCAAGGTCATCAACGACATTATCGCCAAAACGGGCGCGCAGATAGACATCGAAGACGACGGAACGGTCTTCATCACCTCTGCGGATGCGGCGCAGATGGCAACGGCTCTGGAACTCGTCCGGCAAATCACGCGCGAATTGAAGCCCGGAGACCTCGTGGAAGGCAAAGTGACGCGGCTTCTGGACTT
>JBBTVQ010000087.1:19735-21223 GCA_038063095.1 Patescibacteria group bacterium | reverse complement strand
TCTTGCGAAAACAGAGGCCCAAGCTCTTGGTCTTCGCCTCGCCGGACAATCCCACGGGTCATATTTTTTCCGATGCGTTTGTTGCGGATGTCGTGAAATCCGCCGCCGCGGCGGGGTGTTTCGTCGCGATTGATTTTGCGTATGCGGATCTTTACTATACGGCGCGCCGCCCCAGGCACTTTTCATTGAGCCCCCGTATCCATAAGAATCTCGTGAAGATTTATTCAAATTCAAAGTGGTGCCGGGGTCTCGGGCGGAGGATCGGGTGGGTAGCGGCGGACGCGGCGGTCGCGGACGCCCTGGCGCTGGTGCAACAGTCGCTGATCTTGAGTCCGGATACGCTCCATCAGCTTGCCCTCGCCGATTATCTTCAGAAAAGTATGAAGGACGGCTCTTTCCGGGTATATCTGCGCGAGACGCGTAATGCGTACCGCGAGATCGCCGGGTTGACTGCCTCGTGCATTGAACAGTATTTGGGGTTGAGATATTTGGCGCCCAACGGCGGCCTGTATATCACCGTTGACGCGGAGACGGATTCGGAACGATTTTGCGCTTCAGTCCTCAAGGAGACAGGGGTCATATTCGTTCCCGCGCGCGGGTTTGGCACCACGCTCACCCGCGGGGTGAGGATCTCGTTTGGGCCTCTCGTGAGAAACCCCGAACTCATCCGGAAGGGTTTGCGGATGGTGGGCCGTCTCCTGGGGAGGCGGCGCGGATTATGAAAACTTTTGACTTGCCGTTCAAAAATTTTGACGAGTTTCTTGCGGCGCAAAGCCGAACGTTTGGAGATAATCCCTGTTTGACGGACGGGGAAACGGGCGCCGTGTACTCGTATGCCCAGTTGAACGAGTGGGTTGATAAAAGCGCCGCGTTTCTGTCGCGGCTCGGCGTCTCAAAAGGGGAGCGCTTTGCCACGCTCACGAGAAACTGTCCCGAGTTTTTCTTTTTGTACCTGGCGTCCCTCAAGGTGGGGGCGCTCATCATCCCGTTGGTGGTTGACCTGCCGGTGGAGGCGCTGACCGCGCATCTGGAGCGTTTTCAAGCGCGCGCGGTCTTTTACGGCGCGGAAGCCGAGGACTCCGTGCGCGGGGTTGCCGCAGGGACCGTGCCGTCGCTCCTTCACGCGATTCCGATACGTTCTCTGACCGAGGCCGTCGCGTCATTGGTTCCGGACACGTCGCTCTATCACGGGGTCACCCTGGACGACCCGGGCAGCATCTACTTCAGTTCCGGCACCACAGGCCAGCCCAAAGGCATTCCGCATACGCCGCGCAATCTCCTCGCGGCTTCCCGCTCGTTGGCAGACGCCTACGGATTCACGGAAAAAGACACGCAGATGGGGGTACTGCCGTGCTATCACACGGCGCTTGCCATGTACGGGTTTTGGCCCGGCATCTGGCGCGGGAGCAACTTTGTCCTCTTTGAGCGCTTCCACAAAAGTATGTTTTGGGAGAATATCGCGCGCCATCGCGCGGCATTCGTAGAAGT
>JBBTVQ010000087.1:0-19635 GCA_038063095.1 Patescibacteria group bacterium | reverse complement strand
CCGGGCACTGCCGGAGAGATCATCATGCGCGGGGATAACGTCATTGCGGGATACTATGGCGACGCGGCAGAGAGCCGGGCCGCCTTCCAAGACGGCTGGTTTTATACCGGCGACCTCGGGTATCGCGATGCCGACGGGTTTTACTTTCTCTCCGGGAGGAAAAAGGAGATGATCAATCGCGGCGGCTTCAAGATATCGCCGCTCTCCATTGACAATGTGCTCTTGGCCCTCCCCGGCATTCGGGAAGCGGCGGCGGTGGGGGTTCCGGATCCCATTTATGGGGAAGAAGTGGTCGCCTTTGTCGCGTGGACCCCAGCGGCGTCTCTTTCGGAAGACGATATTCGCGCGCATTGCGGCAGGTATCTCACTCCTGCCGAGTGTCCCAAGAAGATATTTTTTATTGACGAAGTGCCGAAGACCGCTTCGGGAAAAATCATGCGGCGAGCGCTACTGGAACGGTATCATATGATAACGACACGGAACGCATGACGAATCCGTTTCCCAGGGAAGGAAAGAAAGTCGCGCTGGTAACCGGGGCCTCGCGCGGCATCGGGCGCGCGATCGCGTTGGCCTTGGCGCGCGCCGGCATGGACGTGGTCGTCAATTATGACACGGATGCGGAAGCCGCGGCGCGGGTGATTGAGGAGGCGCGTGGTATGGGTGTGCGCGCCGAGGGTGTCTGCGCGGATGTCGCCGACTTGGGTGCCTGCGCGGCGATGGCGCAGACGATTGAACGGGAGTTCGGCTATCTTGATGTGCTCGTGAATAACGCGGGGGTGCTGCGCGATAAAACATTGCGGAACATGACCAAAGAGCAGTGGGATGAGGTGATGCGGGTAAATCTGGACGGCGTATTTCACGTGACAAAGTCAGTGCTCCCGATGCTGCGCCGCGGCGGGCGCGTCATCAACATCACATCCATCATCGGGGTTTCCGGGAACTTCGGCCAGACCAACTACGCCGCGTCAAAAGCGGGCATCATCGGTTTTACCAAGTCGTTGGCACGGGAGCTGGGAAGGTACCGTATCACGGTCAATGCCATTGCCCCGGGCCTCATTGAGACCGACATGATCCGTGGGGTGCCGGCGGAGCGGCGGGACGCCATCATCGCGCGGATTCCGCTGGGACGCGTGGGAACGCCGGAAGAGGTCGCGCGCGTTGCGGCATTCCTTGCCTCGGACGACGCTGCCTACGTGAGTAGCGCCGTAATCGGCGTTGACGGGGGATTGACACTCTGATTATGAATTTGGTGAATAATGAGGTTTACCCGCATCCCAAACTAACCCCCGCGTGCGCGGGGGTTAGTTTGGGGCTCTGATTTATCGGCTCCGATGGCAATTTTCAGCAAACTCGATTATGTCCATTATTATTACCGAACCGACATGGGAACAAAAGGATGCGCTCCGCGCGTTCTATGAGCGCGTCTACCGTCTGGATCATCCGCTCACGAATGACGCATTCCTCGAGTGGTTCCTGCGCGATACCCCGTATCATGACGGGCAAGGCCTCTCCTGCAAGATCGCATGCGACGGAGACGCCATCGTCGGGAACTACAACTATATTCCGGTGCGGATCTGGGCGGGCGAGGAGGTGATCCGTGGACGGTGGGCCGCCAACCTGGTAGTGGATCCAGCATACCGGAAGCAAGGCATTGCCAGCCGGCTCATTGAGGCGCTTGCGTCCGAGACCGACGTCGCGGTTGACATAGGTGCCAGCGCCATCGCCGAAGGGATTTTGCAAAAGCGCGGATGGACGCATTTGGGGATTCTGCGCCGATATGTCGGCGTTTTGGATCCCACGGGCGCTTCACTGCTTGCCGAGGATCATTCCTTGGCCGGCCGGTGTGTGTTGCGGGAAGAGCGCTCGCGCGAGACCCCGACTCCGGCAGTTGAAACGGTGGAGCGGTTTTCGGACGATGTAGACGCGTTCTGGAGAACCTACCGTCGGGGAATCCGGTATGCGGTGGAGCGCGATCAGCAATTTTTACGGTGGCGATATTGCGCGCATCCGTTTTTCCGATACACCCTGTTTCAGATCAAGGATGGCGGGGGGCGCCTCGCGGGGATTTCCGTGGTTCGGATGGAGGAGGTAAAAGGACTTGAGCGGCCGCAGACCGTATGTCGGATCGTAGAGTTTCTCGCTTTTCCGGAGTACCGTGAGCCGCTGCTCCGCCACGCGGTCCGCTATGCGCGCGAGCAGAGAGCAGTCCTCATTGACTTCTTTTGCGCGTCCCGGGCGTATGCAACGGCATTTGAGCAATTCGGTTTCCAGACCGCCTCGGTTGCGAATCAATTTGCGCGGTGCTTCAACCCTATTCTTTTTGCCAAGTACACGATCAGTTTCAACGGCAAGCGCATCAACGAAGATATTGATCCGGCCATCTTCTCATCGCAGGAGGACTGGTACGTGACCACCGGAGACGGAGATCAAGATCGTCCAAATACTAATAGTATCGGATGATACATTCTTTTGGAATAATCACTTTTGGAATGATTACTATAGAGGTTAAACCTCTATAGTGGCGCAGATCCAATACTACGCAAGGTATGAGCGGAGAGAAAAGAAAGAAAATCCTGGTGCCGATATTTTTTCGGGGACATCTCGGGCGCCTGCGTTCGGTGCTCTCCGGCATCCGCGACGACCCGCGGCTGGAGTTGCAGATCATGGCCGCAACCTCGCAGGCCTACGGGTCGTTTTTTGCGCACATCCGGCACAGCGAGCCGCGCTCTTGGCGCGCGTCGCTTCCCTGGTACGTCAAGGCGCGGGCGCTGGGACTCGCAGGGACCGTTTTTCCGCAGGTCTTTGCGCGGTATGATCCGCTCACGCGCCACATCACGCGCGAGGGATTTGCGATTCATTCCAGCGTGCCGTTTTTTTTTGACGGGGGAACGTCCGGGACAATGGCAAAGTCGGTCGGCATCGGCATCGTGCGTATCGCCGATGAGTTGAAGCGCCTCAAGCCCGACATGGTCCTTATCAACGGAGACCGCTTTGAGATGATGGCGGCGGCACTCGCCGCGGCCTATCTCAACGTACCTATCGCGCACCATGAAGGCGGCGATGTATCCGGGACCATTGACGAGAGCGTGCGCCACGCTGTCACGAAACTTGCCCATGTTCACCTCGCGGCTACCGAGACGAGCCGCAGGCGCGTCATTCAAATGGGAGAGGATCCGCGGTTTGTATTCACCGTGGGATCTCCGGCGATTGATATGTTGGCAGGGCTTGATCGCGCGTCCCTCGCCCCGGCGCTCCCCGACATTGATCAGACGCGTCCGTACCTGGTCGTGATGGTTCATCCAGTCACCACCGGGACGCACGAGGAAAATCTCCGTACCATTCGCAGCGTCATCGCGGTCCTGGAACGTCTTCGGATGCAAACGGTGTTCATCGGAGGCAACAGCGACGCGTATTCCCGGACCATGGCCCCGGTCGTGGCTCAATGGCTCGCCGTGTCGCGTCCGGCCGCTGTGGTTGCCACGAAACTATTGCGTCCCGATCGCTATTATACGATATTGGCCCGCGCGGCCTGCGCCATCGGCAATTCGTCAAGTTTCATCCGTGAGGGCGCCTACCTCGGCGTTCCCGCGGTTTTGGTGGGGGATCGCCAGCAGGGGAGAGAGCACGGGGAAAATACAATGGAAGTCGCGGCGGATCCCGATGCGATTGCGCGCGCGGTAGAGAAGCAGCTGGCCCACGGCCCGTATCCCTCTGACGCGCGTTTCGGCGTCGGCGACTCGGGGAAGCGGATCGTGGAGATCTTGAAGACGGTTGATCCGCCCATTCAAAAGCGATTTCATGAGGTCTCGTTCGTGGTACCGGATAGTCGGGGAAAGCAGGGGGAATAAATGGTCCGTGATGGTATGACGAAAACGATTTTTATCTCAAGTTTCGAAGGGCTGGAGACGAAAAATGTGCTGCGCACTAGCATCTTCACCACGCTCGTGGGGAATCCGGACATCCGTATCGTCGTCTTTACCGGCAGCGAGGAGCGCGCCGCGTATCATCGGAGAGAGTTTGACCATCCGCGCATCCGGTATGAGGTGGTGGGGAGCATTTCGGTCCGCGGATTGGATCGTGTATTTTCGTGGCTGAAGTTTCTGTTGCTGGATACGCCGTCCACGCGGCTGCGCAGGCGCATCGCGTATGAAAGGCACGGCAGCATCCTCCGCTACTGTGGGGGAATGCTTATGGCACGCCTCTCCGCGCGAAGGAGTATTCGCCGCATCGCGCGACTCCTTGACTATGCCCTCGTGCGGGATCGCACCTACGATTCCTATTTCACGAAATACGCCCCTCGTCTGGTGTTGCTCGCCAATCTTTTTCATGACGATGAAGCGCACTTTTTGAGGGCCGCGCGGCGGTTCCGGGTCGCCACCGTGGGCTTCATCAATTCCTGGGACAAGCCGACGACCCGGTGCGCGTTGCGGCTGCTTCCGGAGCGCTTTGTGGTGTTCAATGCGGTCGTGAAAGACGAGCTCGTGGTACTCCATGACGCCCGCGACGAGCGCATTTTTATCGGCGGCATCCCGCAGTACGATTCGTACTATCGGGATGCGGTTCTCTCACGAGGCGAATTCTTGGTACGGCGCGGGATAGATCCGGAGGCGCGGCTCATCCTGTATGCGCCCGTGGTGAGCAGATTGTTTCGTTCCGAATGGCCGATCATAGACCGGCTGGATTCCCTCGCGCGGACAGGGGCCTTTGGCGAGCGCGTGGTTTTCATGGTTCGCTTTCATCCTGCCGACCGGGTTGATCCGCGGGAACTCATGAAGCGCCCCGGCCTTCGGTACGATTTTCCGGGGACGCGCTTTGCTTCCGGCTCCGGGCGGGATCAGGCGGTAGAATGGGATTGGGGCGAAGACGAATTTAGAAATCTCTCCCATCTGCTGCGCTACGCATCGCTCCTTATCTGCTATGCGTCTTCCATCAGCGTGGACGCGGCGATATGCGATACGCCGGTGATCAATATCAATTATGAGATGCGCCCGGACGCCGGTTTTCGCGGCTCGCCCCTTCCCTTTTACGGTATGATTCACTACCAGAAGGCGCTGGCCGCCGGAGGCATCCGATTGGTTGGGAGCGAGGAAGAATTGATCGCGTTGGCGCGCCGGTATCTTGCCGATCCCGCGCTGGATCGCGAAGGAAGACGGCGACTGGCGCGCCAGCAGTGCTATTTTATGGACGGAAAATCAGGGGAGAGAATAGGCAATTTTCTGCTTTCCCAAATGTAACCATGCAGATCACCTTGGCGTTCCATAATCCGCACATAGAAAGCCGCTATCGGGAATTGGGCGCGGTGGACTTTATTGATTTTGCGAGAGGGGACGCGGGCAATTCGGCCGCGGAGATTTTGGTGACGAATTCGTTCCACCCGATAGATAAGAGCATGCTGGATCGGATGCCGCGGCTGAAACTCATCGCGAGTCCGACCACTGGCCTGGATCATATAGATACGAGGGAATGCGCGGAGCGCGGAATCACCATACTATCACTGCAGGGAGCCGCGGAGTTTTTGAAGAGCATCCCTTCGGTTGCGGAATTGACCGTCTGGTTTATGCTGGAGTTGCTGCGCGAGCCGCATCGTAGCAACAGGGTCATGGGGAATCAATTGAAGGGAAAGTGCCTTGGCATCTGGGGGATGGGGAGGATAGGTACCCATGTGCGCCGGCGGGTTTCCGCGTTTGAAGCGCGCGTGATCGGCGGCGATACGGACAGAGACGGAGACATCACGCTCAGAGAACTTTTGGAACAGTCCGACATTTTTTCCATCCATGTGCCCTTGACCGAGGAGACCGACGGCATGATCACCGAAGAATATCTGCGCCTGATGAAGCCGACTGCTCTCCTGATCAACACCGCCCGCGCCCAGATTATAGAGCGCAGCGCTCTCTGTATTGCCATTCGAGAACGATGGATCGCCGGCTACGGCACGGACGTGGCGAGAGACGATCAGGAGATGCATGATTTGAAAAAACTTCGTCAGGAGGGTTTCAATGTCGTGCTCACCCAGCACATCGGCGGATATACCCGTGAGGCAAGAGAAGCCACTGATTTGTATATCTTTGAGCGCGTAGCGCAATACGTTGGGCAGAGTATAAAATGAAAAATGAAATTGGAGAAGAATTCTACATTATTGGGAATTGTCACGGCGCGGGGAGGCAGCAAGGGCGTGCCGCACAAGAATCTGTATCCGGTGGCGGGCAAGCCGCTCATTGCCTACTGCATCCGGGCCGCGCAGTCGTCCGGCATATTTGACCGGATCATCATCTCCACCGATTCTCAACGCATTGCGGATGTCGCGCGGGCGCTGAACGTAGATGTGCCGTTCATGCGGCCCAAAGAACTGGCGGAGGATTCCACCCCGCACTTTCCGGTGGTGCGCCACGCCCTGGATGCCCTGCCGGAAAAGTACCCGTATGCCGCAATCATCGCGCCGACGGCGCCCCTGGTGCAAGGCAGGCACTGGATGGAAGCGTGGGATCTTTTGCGCAGCAGAGAAGGGAGCGCGGTCATCGGCGTTTGCGAAGTGCCGTTCAAATATCATCCGGCCAAGTCCATGGCGGAAGATCCTCGCGGATTTCTCCGCATACCGGAGGAGCGAAGAAAAGGGACTCCGCGGCAGGCGACTCCAAAGGGATATTATTCTACGGCCGGCGTCTATATTTTTAAAACGGCAAACGTCGCCGGCGGCGATTTTTACGGCGACAAGGTGATTCCGTACGAAATGGAAGAAGAATACGCGCTGGACATCAATGAACGCAAAGATATGGCCGAAGCCCGCCGCCGCATCGCAGTACCCTATGACCCACGCATACAAGAACAAGATGAATTAGCGTATCAAGCAATATGTCGGAGTTTCACTGGCGAGAAAAGTGCCTCGTAACAAAAGATCCGAAGACGCAGCGCGAGTTCTTCTTCCAGAAGTACTTTGACGCGTTTCGGCGCGCGGCCGGGGCGCGCGACGATATTCTGGAGATCGGATGCGGCAGGGGCACCATCGGGTGCTACTTTGCGGAGGAAGGCAAGCGCGTGACGCTGGCGGACATCGCGCCGGAGGCCGTTGACCTGGCGCGGCAGAATCTTGCGCGATTGAATCTTCCCGGCCGCGCGCTGCAGGCGGACGCGCTCCGCCTCCCCTTCGCTGACAAATCGTTCTCGGTCATCTGTTCGGTCGGCATGATAGAGCATTTGGAGGGAGACGGGTATCGCGCGTGTCTCGCCGAGTGTTATCGGGTCTTGAAAGAAGACGGTGCGGTCTGTTTTATCAACGGGCCGAAAAAGTTTTCCATACAGACCTTCTTTGTCAAGCACGATCATTACCACCGCGAGGCCTTCACGGCGGACGACTATGCGCGAGCGTGCAGAGACGCGGGATTCAGAAAAGTGGAATATTTTTACATCAACCCGTTCCCGTTGATCGAGACGAAGCGCGAATTATTCTGGACGCGGGTATTTCAGGCCGTCTACTGGCTGCGGGGACGTTTTTTGCGGTACCCGATGCGGTCAAACAAGCTGATTTCTCAGGGGCATTTTTTGATTGCGGTGAAATAGCATAAAATGTCTTCTCTCGAAGAGAAAATCAAAACATCCGTATTCATCGTTGCCGAGATCGGCAAGAACTTCATCCGCACCGAGGAGGAGCGGCCGGTTTCGGAGTATTTGGAGAATGCCAAAGAGATGGCGCGGCTTGCCAAGGAAGCGGGCGCGGACGCGGTGAAGTTTCAAACCCACAACGTGGAGGACGAGGTCTTGAACATTGATTTTGACTCGCCCCATTTCAAGGGCAAAAGCCGCTATGCATGGGTGAGTCGCAATGAGCGCGCAACTCCGCTGGATGCGTTTTGGCGCCCGCTCAAGGCCTACTGCGGCGAGCAGGGGATCGTCTTTTTTTCCACGCCGATGTCGCGGGGAGCGGCGATGAAGCTTGAAAAAGTAGGGGTGCCCTTCTGGAAAGTAGCGTCGTCCGATATTCTGGATTTCCCGATGCTGGATTTTGAGGCCCGGACCGGAAAACCGATTATGATACCGACCGGTATGTCCACGCTTGAGGATATTGATGTATGCCTTGACTTTTTGCGCCGCAGAGGCGCCTCGTTTATCTTGATGCACGCCATTTCGCGCTACCCGTATCCTGCCGAGGATTCCAACCTCCTCACCATACGATTCTTCCAAAAGCGCTATCCCGGAATTGCCGTAGGATTTTCCCAGAATTCTCCGTGGTGCGAGCCGGCGATTGCGGCAGTCGCTCTTGGCGCCCGCGTGGTGGAGCAGCATTTCACCGCTGATCGCGGCCTTTGGGGCCCGGATCACAAGGTTTCTATGACCCCGGATGAGTTCCGACAAATGGCAGCCGCGATCCGCCAAGCGGAAGGCAGCCCGGAGAAACAACAAGAGATTTTGTCTGATCCTGCGATGCAAAAGTATATGGGCAGAGAAGAGAAATTTCTGCAGGAGGGAGAAATCCCGTTCCGCGGACTTTTCAGGAAGTCGCTCGTTGCCGCGCGCGATCTTCCCGCGGGCGCTGCGTTAGCACCCGAAGATATCTACGCCATGCGGCCGCAGGAAATCATCGGCGGCTTGCCCTCGGAACGCTACGAAGCCGCGCTGGGCAAAAAAATTATCCGACCGCTGAAAAAATACGATCCGATCCCACCCGACTTTTTGGAAAAATGATGTTTGACGATACCGCGCGGAGCGCGATAGTATGGCGCGTATGCGGCTTGAAACCGCGCGCGCATAACAGATGTTTTACTTTTGAAAATGCGCACTACAATGAATACATCTATGACTTCTCATCACATTCCCATCGGCATCATCGGTGTGGGCATGGTGGGGGCGCCCCTCACGCGCTACTTTGAAGAGCGCCGCGGATACGCGCGGGGCCGGGATCTTTTTTTGTACGACAAGGATCCGGTGAAGGGATACGGGGACGACATCAACCGCGCGGATATTATTTTTATTTCCGTGCCCACGCCGCGCATGGCGGACGGCTCCGCGGGGCTGGCCGCGGTGGCTGACGCGTTCTCCCGCATCGCACCGGGGAAAATCGCGGTGCTCAAATCCACGGTGCCGCCCGGCACCACCGAGTATTTCCAGAAAAAATATCCGGGGCTCAAAGTGCTCTTCAATCCTGAGTTCCTCACGGAACGGAGGGCCTGGGAGGACTTTGTGAAGCCCGACCGCCAGATCGTGGGCTTTACAGCGCAAAGCATTGACGCGGCGCATGCGGTGCTCTCGCTTCTGCCCAAAGCGCCCTTTATGTCGCCCTGGGGGGTCAATACCTATCGCCCGGTGAAAATCACCGCGACTGAGGCCGAGATCATCAAGTACGGCGGCAACGTGTATTTTGCGCGCAAGGTAAACTTTGCCAACGCGCTCGCGGATCTGGCGAACGCCCACGGCGCGGACTACGAGAATGTGCGATTGGCCATGGCCGCGGACTACCGCATCGGCGACTCGCACTTGGACGTGATGCACGGCGGGTATCGGGGTTTCGGCGGCTACTGCTTCCCGAAAGATACGGATGCCCTCCTCGCGCACATGAAAGAGCGCGGAATGAAAGCGGGCGCGGAACTTCTGCAAAGCGACCGGACATTCAACGAAAATCTGCTGGCGTCTCAGGGACTCACGTGGGAGGACGTGAGCGTGCACGACCACGAGTGGATTCAGAAGAAAATGTCAAATGTCAAAGCTCAAATGTCAAATCAAATCCAAGGGAATAAAATGTCCAATGCCCAAGCCCCAATGACCAATAAAATCCCAAACCCCAATGTCCAAAGATTGGAACATTGAGGCATTGGACATTCATTGGAACTTGGGATTTGGACATTGGACATTATCGGTATTGATTTGTCATTTGGATTTATGAAATACATCGTCACCGGCGGAGCGGGGTTTATCGGCTCGCACATCACGGACGCGCTCGTCGCGCGCGGGGACGAGGTGCACGTCATTGATAATTTTCTCACTGGCAAGCACCAGCGGGTGCATCCCCAGGCGATTGTGCACGAGACGGACATCCGCGACTTTGATGCTCTGGCACCGCTCTTTCAGGGAGCCGCGGGTATTTTTCATACGGCGGCCCAGCCGCGGATGCAGTATTCCATCCAGCAGCCGCGGCTCACCAATGACATCAACATCACCGGCACCCTCAACGTCCTCCTTGCCGCGCGCGACGCCGGGGTCCCGCGCGTGGTGTATTCGGCGTCATCCTCGGCGTACGGGCCGCGCCATCCCATGCCGTTGCGTGAGGACTTGGCGCCGGAGCCGACTATCCCGTACGCCATTCAAAAAAGAGTGGGCGAGCAGTACTGCGTTATGGCGTCGCAATTTTATGGATTGCAAACCGTGTCTTTACGCTATTTCAACGTCTACGGGCCGCGGCAGACCACGGCCAAGGACGGACCGTATGCTACGGTCATCGGTATTTTTTTGGAACAGCGCAAAAATGGGCAACCCATGACCATTGTGCCGGACGGCAGCCAGCGCAGGGATTTTACGCACGTTGCCGACGTGGCTGCGGCAAATCTTCTTGCCATGTCGTCTGACAAAGTTGGGAAGGGAGAAATCATCAACGTAGGCACAGGCAAAAACTACAGCGTCCGCGAGGTGGCGGATATGATCGGCGGCGCTTGGGAGTTTGCGGCTCCGCGCCAGGGCGAGGCGTACCAGACCCTTGCCGACATCACGCGAGCGCGTGATCTCCTCGGCTGGTCCCCGAAGATCTCGTTTGAACAGGGCATCGCCGACCTCAAGCAGTCCTCCGCCCTCACATAGTATTGCGCCCGGGCCACTATAGAGATCTAACCTCTATAGTGAGCGATACGGCCTTCTCTTTCGGAGGGGGCCTTTTTTCATGAGGAATGATCTTGTGTGATTGGGGATGGCGTGGTAGCGTCAAAATACTATGGCGTTGGGGGGAGTAGGGAAAGGGATGCGCGCGGGGGCGGCTCGCCCCGCGCGCATGCATGCGCGCGGGGCTCGCGCGATTGCGGCTGGTTTTTTGGTGGTTGGGCTGCTCTTGGGTATTTTTGACGCGCCGGAGCAGACGGAACGCCTGCTCGCGCGAGCAGGCGTTCCGTCTGCAATTTCCAATCTCTCATTTTTGACTTCACGATTTCCCTATCGTCTCGGCCTGGACATCCAGGGCGGCACGCATCTGATCTATCGCGCGGACACCGGGGCCGTGGCCGCCGCGGATCGCGACGCGGCGCTCTCGTCTCTGCGCGACGTGATTGAGCGGCGCGTCAATCTTTTCGGCGTGGCAGAACCATTGGTGCAGATTGAAAAATCAGGCGGCGAGCGGTACCTCATCGTGGAGTTGGCAGGCATCCGCGACGTCAATGCCGCCATCCGGCTCATCGGCGAGACGCCGTATCTGGAATTTCGCGAGGAGCGGAGCGCGGAGGAGCAGCAGGGAATTGCGGAGGCGCAGAAAAAAGGGAATCGCACGGACGAGGATCCGCTTTTTGCGCCAACCCCGCTCACCGGCAGATTCATCAAGCGCGCGGATGTCAACTTTGACCCCACGACGTTTCAGGCGCTGGTGTCGCTGGAATTGACCGACGAGGGCGGCACGATATTCGGGGAACTCACGAAAAAAAATATCGGCAAGCGCCTCGCGATATACCTGGACGGGGCGCCTATCTCGGCGCCCGTGGTGCAGGAAGAAATCACCGGAGGCCGCGCTCAGATCACGGGCAACTTCACGCCCGAGGAGGCCAAAGCATTTGCCGGACGGCTTAATGCCGGGGCATTGCCCGTTCCCATCTCGCTCATTGCCCAGCAGTCCGTGGAAGCGGGCCTGGGCGCCGCGTCGCTGGCAGCGAGCATCCGTGCCGGCGTCATCGGATTTATCGCAGTAGCCGCATTTATGATCCTCTGGTACCGCCTGCCCGGGCTCCTCGCGGTCATGGCACTCCTCCTTTACCTCGCGATCATCCTGGCGCTTTTCAAATTGATTCCGGTAACCCTCACCGTGGCAGGCATTGCCGGAGTCATCCTCTCGGTCGGCATGGCCGTGGACGCCAACATTCTCATTTTTGAACGGATGAAAGAAGAATTGCGCCGCGGCCGCGCGCTGGAAGAAGCCATCCGCGAAGGATTCGGCCGCGCGTGGACGTCCATCCGCGACTCCAACGTCTCCAGCTTGCTCACCTCTCTGATTCTCTATTGGTTGGGTACCAGCGTGGTGCAGGGATTTGCGCTGACCCTTGGGCTCGGCATCCTCATCTCCATGTTTTCGGCAATCAGCGTGACGCGCACCCTCCTCTTGGCCGTGATGACGCCCCGAGTGCAAAAAATCCGCGCGATATTTCTGAGCGGCCTCTCCATACAATGAAAAACTGAAAATGAAAAGTGAAAAACGAAAACTAAAAATTAAAAATGATCCCGCCCGTTCCGCGGAACGGGCGGGGCACCGCATCTTTTCATTTTTCATTTTCAGTTTTTCATTTGCGACATGAATGTCATCCGCCACAAGTACCTATTCCTCGCTTTCTCCGGTCTCCTCATCGCCGCGAGCATTGCGGCGCTCGCACTCTGGGGTTTGCGGCTTGGCGTTGATTTTACCGGCGGCTCGCTCATGGAGATAGAATTTTCCGGGAAGCGGCCTCCTGCCGATGCGATTCGGAAGGTACTGGAGCCGTTGGGTCTGGGCACGATCACGCTCCAGCCGAGCGGCGCGACTGGCATGCTGTTGCGCTTCAAAGACGTGGACGAAGACACGCACCAGAAAATAGTGGCGGCCGTCCGCGAGGTCGTTGCTCCAGAGGGCGGGGATGCCGGAGTAGTTGAAAAGCGCTTTGATGCGGTGGGCCCTGTGATCGGCGCAGATCTCTATCGCCGGTCGCTCATGGCACTCGCTCTTGCGGTTGCGGCCATCGTTGCCTATATCGCCTGGGCATTCCGCCGTATTTCCAAGCCCATTGCTTCGTGGAAATATGGCGTGGTCACCGTTGCGGCGCTTATCCACGACATTGCGATCCCCGCGGGAACGTTTGCGGCGCTCGGGCGGTGGCAGGGCGTTGAGGTTGACCTCCTGTTCATAACCGCACTCTTGACGGTACTTGGCTTCTCGGTGCATGATACGATTGTGGTGTTTGATCGGATCCGGGAAAACCTAAGTGCCGGGGAGCGCCGCGAGCCGTATGCGGATACCGTCAACCGGAGCATCCGGGAGACCTTTGCCCGCTCCGTTGCCACCTCGCTCACCGTGCTCCTGGTCCTTGCCGCGGTTTTCTTTTTCGGCGGTACTACCACCCGGCATTTCACGTTTGCCCTCATCATCGGCATCACCGCCGGGACCTATTCATCCATCTTTGTCGCGAGTCCCTTGCTCGTGGTCTGGGAGTCATTGACGAAAAAGTAACAGTATGGTATGCTTGATTTGTGAAGACCAGGAGCTGATATATCGGCGCCCCAAACTAAGTTTTGACGCCAAAAAAACTTAGTTTGGGGCGTCGATAAACCTCTTGATTCGGCAAACTCACCACAGAGTATTTTGATTCAATAAGTAGCATGTAGCATGTAGCATGACCACATCGTTTTCCATGACGCCGGCTCAGGCCGCAAAAGCGCTCCTCCATCGGCTTCCCGCCAAACGCATGCGGGACGTGGTGGAGCGTCGGTTCGGGCTCAAGGGCGGGGAGCGAGAGACGCTGGAAGAAATAGGCAAAGAATATAGGATCACCCGCGAGCGCGTGCGCCAGATTGAGGCGGACGCCCTGCGGCGGCTCCGGGGCGACGGCGCGGATGCCAAAAGCGAATTTTTCCGCCCGGTGGCGCAGGAGCTGGAAAAACGCGGAGGTGCGATGGCCGAGCAGCATCTCTTTGAGACCGTGGCGGCACGGCGCTTCCATCCGCATCTGCGCTTCCTGCTCCACACGGCCCCCGGATTTTATTTTGTTCCGGAAACCGAGGAGTGCCATGCGCGTTGGGCGCGGCATCCGGACGCCGCGGGACAAGGAACGCGGACTGTCGCACTCCTTGCCGCGCGTCTGGACGGGACCGGGCGTCCGGTGTCCCAAAAAGCGATTGACGAGATGCTCTCTCTGGCAGGACAAGAATCATCGGGACTGGCACTCGACGCCCCGACCGCGGAAGCGTACCTCCGGGCGTCCAAGCGGATCCGCCAAAATCCCTACGGCGAATACGGCCTTGCGGACTGGCCCGCGATCTCCCCCCGCGGCATCCGGGACAAGGCGCACGCGGTGCTTGTAAAAGCCGGCGCTCCGGTGCACTTCCGCGCGGTGGCGGCTGCCATAGACCGCGCGGGCTGGCCGCAGCGCAAAAAAGCGCATCCCCAGACCGTGCACAACGAGCTCATCAAGGACCAGCGATTCGTGCTGGTGGGCCGGGGCCTCTATGCCTTGCGCGAATGGGGCTATGAGCCGGGAACCGTGCGCGACGTGCTTGTCTCTCTTTTGAAGGAGGCGCCGCGGCCCTTGGCGCGCGATGAAGTGGTGCGGATGGCGTGCGAGAAGCGGCTGGTCAAAGCGCAAACCATCCTTCTCAACCTCCAGGACCGGGCGCTGTTCCGGCGCACGGAGGACGGGAAGTACACCCTGGTATAAATGCAAAAGTCAAAATGAAAAATGAAAAATGTTGGTATCGCGCTTTCGCGCGAACGTTTTGAATTTTACATTGTCGTTTTACATTTTTCATTTTAACTTTTTCATTTTTGATGCCCTTCATTCCATCCCTGTACCCTCTGGCATTCCCGTATCCCATCCAATTTGTGCTCAATTGGTTCCTGGCCTACTGGTGGCTGTGGGCGTTTTTGGCGCTGCTGGCGTTGGCGTTCAACGTGTGGATGGCGTACATCCAGGAGTACTTCAAGAAAAAAACGAGCACGTGGATCATGCTGGAGATGCACATCCCGCGCGAGATGACGCAGACCCCGCGCGCCATGGATCAGGTATTCTCGGCAATCCATGCGGTCAGAAATTCCGCGTCTGATCTGGAAGAGCGATATTGGGACGGCGAGGTGCCGCAGTGGTTCTCGTTTGAGGCCGTGAGCTTTGGCGGGGAGATTCATTTCTATCTTTTCATTCCCCAGATCCGGCGCAAGCACGTGGAGGCCGCGTTTTACGCGATGTACCCGGATATTCAGTTCACCGAGGTGCCGGAGGATTACATTGGCCGTCTGCCTGCAACCGCCATGGAGCTCTACGAGAAGGGGTACCGCATGTTCGGCAACGAACTGCTACTCTCGCAAAATCCGGTATATCCCATCCGCACCTACTTGGACTTTGAATCGGTTGCCGAGGAGAAAGAGGTGGATCCCATAGGTCCCCTCCTGGAGACGCTCTCGCGCATTGACCCGCGCGAGCACCTGTGGGTGCAGATTCTCGCGCGTCCAAAAGTGGACGAGTTCATAGGCGCCTTCAAAAGAGAGGGGGAGGAAGAAATCAACAAAATCCGTGAAGAAGGGCGTTTTGTGCGGGGACCGAGCGGCGCTCCGGTCATAGATCCGGAGACGGGGTTTCCGCTCTACTCCATTCCAAGTCCGGGGCAGGTGGAGAAGATGAAGGCAATTAACCGCAAGATCGGCAAGCCCGTGTTTGACGTGGTCATCCGGTATATGTACTTCTCGCCGCCGGAACTCTTCAGTATGAGTTTCGGCAGGCGGTCTATTTTTTTCGCAATGAATCAGTACGCGAGCGAGGATTTCAACAAGTTTTCGCACAACGTCTTCGCGTGGACGCTCGCCAAAATCTGGTACTCGCCGTATATTTTCCCGCGCCGCAGGGCCGCGGCGCGGCGCGAGTGGCTGTACGCCAAGTACCGGGGACGCGAGATGCACCCGGAGACATGGTTCCAGACAGTATTGAAGATGCGCCTGTTTCATTGGGGGTTTCGACCGCGCAACCCGCCGCGCGGATTGAGTCCCGCGCTCTCCACCGAGGAGTTGGCTACCCTTTTCCATCCGCCGACCAAACTCGTACTCACCGGACCCCTGATCAAGCGGGTGGAGGCGCGCCGCGTTGGCCCGCCAGCCACGCTCCCGATTTATGGAGAAGAGGACGAAAAACTCCCCGGCATACGGGAGTAAAAAAATCATCCCGCGCACATGCCTCCATCCATGCCGTGCGGATGGACAGCATCGTCGCGCCGAATATCAACAATGATTTGCTGGAGCAAATCATTGTTGATATTCTTTCACTATGGCAAGAAAACGGAAATACGAGCAAAAATTACTTCGCCGGCTTGATCCACATGAATCATTCCTGTTGGAACGCCTCAGAAGGGATCAGGAGGCGGTGGAGCGTTCCCGGCGGCGTCATGAACTGCTGGACATGACGAAACATGCGGGTGTTGCGGTGGGGAAAGCGCTTTTGGTCATTGCGGCTTTGGGTACTGTCGCGATTGTCGCGGCGGCAGCGCCCAATATCTTTTCTGCTTTCGGCAGGATGGGCGGACAGCGGAGATTCTTTGCGCAGGGCGAGGTGAGGAAGCAACTCTCCTATCTCCGGTACAGAAGATACGTCCGCGTCAAAAAAGACGCGGGCGATGGGGTCGCGGAGGTTCGTCTTACGGCGTTGGGAAAGCGTCACGTTATTGCGCGCGCATTTGGTGAGTTGAAAATCATGCCGCAGGATACGTGGGACGGAAAGTGGCGCATGGTTGTGTTTGACATTCCCGACCGGCATAAATGGGCACGCGAGGGTTTGCGGGAGAAACTGAAAAGCATGGGCTTCTATCGCTTGCAAGAAAGCGTATTCGTCTTTCCCTATCCCTGCGAGGAGGAAATGAGGTTTCTTGTTGATATCTATAACATTGCGCCCTGCGTGCGGCTGATAGAGACGGACTCTATAAGCGTGGAAAGCGATCTTCTAAAAGAATTTGCGCTGCGCCGTACGTAAATCATTACACTAATCTGCTCCAGCAGATTAGTGTAATGATTGCTTCTCTCGGCTTTTTTCTGTGCCGTTGCTTTGGCAGATGGATTTTGATACCGTGCGGGAGTGACGAATTGGGTGATGAGACGTCAGAAGGGGCTCTTTCACAATCAGGAGGAGAGGCATGAGGAAGCGGTTTACCTATAAGGATGCCGGAGTGGATTTGGATGCGGCGGACAGGTTTGAAGAAATGATCAAGGAGCGGGTGCATGCAGTGTGGCCGGAGATGGGAGAGCAGATCGGGAGGTTCGCGGGCCGAGGGAGGATTCCTGCGGGCGCCGTGGAGATTGCCGGCCCCACCGACGGTACCGGAAGTAAGATGCTGGTTGCCGCAATGCTCGGCGACTTCGCGGGTATAGGACAGGACGCCGTTGCCATGGCTGCGGTTGATGCGTATGTGGACGGTAGTAGGCCGCTGTACATCACTGATACGCTCAAAGTGGCTCGCCTGAAACCGGAGTTGCACATCAGGATTATTGAGAGCGTGATTCGGGGATGTGTGCTGGCCGGCTGTAAACTCTTCAACGGCGAGACCGCGGAACGGCCTGACCTCTTCCGGAGTTTCTGGATGGCGGATCTTGACGCCACGGCATTTGCCTTTCCAGAGCCGGCGCTTGAGCGTGCGCCGGTCATACCCGGGCAGAAGGTATACGGGTGGCCGTCGTACGGCCCCGCTGCAAACGGATTTTCTCTCATACGGAAGCTATTTGACATAGAGAGAAAAAACAAAGATGCGTTGACGCGCCTTGCGCGCCGCCATCGCGACCTGGGGGAGTCGCTTGCAGAGGCGCTCCTGCGCCCGACGCCTATATGGATACCGCAGATTGAGGAGCAGCGGAAGCGCGGCGTCGTATTCTCCGGGCACGCGCACATCACGGGCGGAGGCATGCCGGGTAACATCCCGCGCATCCTGCCCTTTGATTGCAAGGTCATCATTGACCGCAACAGATGGGATCGCCCGCCAATATTCTCTCTCATCCAAAGGAAAGGAGGGATCGGCACGGAGGAGATGCTGCGGGTCTTCAACGAAGGCATCATTATGGTATCAATCGTTGACGGAGGCAGCGAAGACATCAACGATCCTCATGCTATTCTGATTGGCCAGGTAGAGAGGCGTAGAGGCGATGAACCGCAGGTTGAATTTTGGTGAGATGCCATGAGTCGCTATTGGCCGTAACGGTATTGAGCGCCGGAGAAGCACACGCTTCCTCCGGCATTTTTGTTTGTCTGCCCCGCTCTTGAAAAGCGCATATGCATATACCCGTTCTCTTGTACCCGTTCTCTTGCGTTTTTCAAGGGCGGGGTTTGACTTCGCATGGAGGCGATAGTACCCTATTCCCATGACTTCATTTGAAAAGGCGTCGCTCTGGGTCGTGAAGATCGGCTTATGGCTCCTGCCGTTTCTGCCGCTCTACGTGTCTGGTAGCATGCTCTTCCCGTTTATCACCGGGAAAAACTTTGCGTTCCGGATCGCCACGGAGATCCTGTTTGCCATCTGGGGGGGCCTTGCGGTCTCGCGCGCCGAGTACCGCCCGCGCGCGACCCCGCTCTTTAAAATGATTACGGCATTTGTCGGCATTGTTTTTCTCGCAGATCTCTTCTCTCCGCACCCGTATCGCTCGTTCTTTTCCAACTATGAGCGGATGGAGGGATTTATGATGGTCGCGCACATGTATGGGTACTACATCATGCTGGTGAGCGTGTTCAAGACGCGGCGCGACTGGATGATTTTTTTCCATGCGTCGCTCGCAGCCAGCATCATCGCGTCCTATTGGGGACTCCTGCAAAAATTGGGGTATCGGGTTTCCATCCAAGGAGGATTTCGGGTGGATGCCACCATCGGCAACCCGACCTACTTTGCCGCGTATCTCCTGTTCCATATATGGCTTTTGGGGATCTTGATGTACGAGTACGGAAAAGTATGGTGGCGCGCAGCGCTCTACGCGGCGATCCTCGTCTTTGAACTCGCAATCATCTATTTCACCGCGACCAGAGGCGTAGTACTGGCATTGGCACTCGCCACCCCGCCGTTTTTGGCGGCCCTGGTATACTTTTGGCGGCATATCAGCGCCTCGCCGAGCGGGCGCTGGAGTATTGGCAGGCGCATTGCGGCGGCACTCCTCGTCGTATCCCTCGCGGTGCCGCTCCTGTTCTGGAGCATCCGCAAGACAGAATGGGTGCAGGCAAGTCACGCGTTGCGGCGCCTATCAAATTATTCCCTCACGGAGAGCACGATTCAGGACCGGCTGCTCATCTGGAAGATGTCCGTGAAGGGCGTTGCCGAGCGGCCGATCCTCGGCTGGGGCCAGGAAAATTATTATCTGGTGTTTCAAAAATATTTTGAGCCGGGGCTCTACGGCGCGGAACAGTGGTTTGACCGCTCGCACAACGTATTCTTGGACTGGGCGGTGCATACGGGCCTCCTCGGGCTCGGTACGTATCTCGGCATCCTCGGGGTTGCGGTCTGGCAGATCATCCGCGTGATGCGCGGTGCCACGTTAGAAGTCCGTTCCGCCGAAGGCGGAACGGCCGTACCCAAAGGCGACCGACTTCTCACGGGGTACCACGGCACCCTATTTTTTACGGGATTGGTCCTCCTGGGCCTCTTTGCAACCGACTTCTTCCAAAAACTTTTCGTTTTTGACAACTTCACTTCGTACTTTTTGTTTTTCGCCTTTCTTGCATACAGCGAGTACGTGAGCGCGCCCCCCCCCACGCAGGCGAGGGGGGG
>JBBTVQ010000086.1:0-3573 GCA_038063095.1 Patescibacteria group bacterium | reverse complement strand
CAGAGCGGTACTACGGCTTGCAGCCGCCGCGCCGTCGCGGATCCGCACGGCCTCGCTTCCCGGCGCTTTCAAAAAAATTGTGGATGAAAATCTGGGGCGCCATTATCGGCCGTCTGCGGCTCTGGCGGTCGCGGTGGCTCTGCGCCTCAGTGTTCCCCGGAGCGCCATGCAAAAAATCCTGCATGACTTCCGCGGACTTCCGGGCCGCGAGGAGGAGATCGGCGTCCGACACGGCATCCATTTCATCAATGACACGACGGCGACCATTCCGGATGCGGCGATTGCCGCGATCACGCGCTTTCGCCGGCGCGCGGGCAAACAGCAATTCATTCTCATTGCCGGCGGCCAGGATAAAAAATTGGATTTTAGCGGGATGGCGGCGGTGATCCGGCAATGGGTGGATGTGCTGGTGTTGCTCCCCGGAACCGGAACCGAGAAGTTGAAGAGAGCATGGAAATACAGAGATCGAATGAGTAAGAGTCGTGAATTACGGAGGCCTATCCTATACCACGCGTCGACAATGCAAGAGGCAGTACGCATGGCGTGGAAAGAGGCACGGGAAGGCGACCATATCGTGCTCTCGCCGGGCGCCGCCAGCTTCGGCCTCTTTCTCAACGAGTTTGACAGGGGAGACCAGTTTGCTGCAGCAGTTCTAACACTACGAAAGCACAAAACACAATGAACAAATTCCAAACAAAACACAAAGCACAAAAGAGAAAGCATCGTTTGTGTTTTGTGTTTTGAAGTTTGTGCTTTGTTTGTAATTTGGATTTTGTGTTTTGGAGTTTTATGACGCATCCCATTGATCGTTCCCTTCTCTATCTCACGCTCACCCTATTCATCGGGGGCATCTTGATTTTGACCTCCGCGTCCCTGGCGCTCTCCTACAAAAACTTCGGGACGATCTGGGGCTATGCGCTGCGCCAGCTCGTCTACGGCGGAGTGGGTTTGGCAATCATGGCTGTGATGTCCCGGGTGCACTATCGCACGTGGAGGAGGTGGTCGCTGTCGCTTCTCCTCTGCTCCTTCGCGTTGCTTGCCCTCGTCTTTGTGCCGCAGTTGGGATTTTCCTCGGGCGGGGCCACACGGTGGCTGCGCGTGGGACCCGTCTCGTTTCAGCCGGCGGAACTCTTGAAGCTCGCCTTTATTATGTACCTTGCAAGTTGGCTTGACGCGCGGCGCCGGGAGGTTGCCAGCGTCTCCTACGGCATGATTCCCTTTGTGATCATGCTGGCAGTAGTCGGCGTCTTTCTCATCATGCAGCCGGACATCGGAACCCTCTTTGTCATCGCGGTGACGGCCGGGCTGCTCTATTTTCTTGGCGGCGGCAGGGCATCGCAAGTGGTAACGATCATGCTCCTGGGAGCTGCCATGTTTTACCTCCTCATCCAGTTGGCCCCGTATCGCTTTGACCGCGTGCGCGTATTTTTGAATCCTGCGCTGGATCCGCAGGGCAAAGGGTACCAGATTACGCAGGCATCCATCGCGATCGGCTCCGGCGGGTTTTTCGGCCTCGGGTTCGGCAAGGGCGTCCAGAAATATCAGTACCTGCCGGAGCCAATGGGGGATTCCATCTTCGCCATCGTTGCCGAGGAGATGGGGTTCCTCGGCGCCCTCTCCCTCGTCGGTCTCCTGGTCTTCTTTTTTGTCAAAGGATGCGGCGTGGCAAAACGCGCGCCGGACGTGTTCGGCAAGCTCTTGGCGGCGGGCATATCCATTGGTATCATGACACAAGCGTTCGTCAACATGGCGGCGATCTCCGGCCTCCTGCCCTTGACCGGCATTCCGCTGCCGTTTGTCTCCTACGGCGGCACGTCATTGGTGGTCACGCTGGCCAGCGCCGGGGTGCTGATGAATATATCGCGCATAGCTAAATCCCAATGACCAAGCTCCAATGACCAATAAAATCCCAAACCCCAATGTCTCAAGACGTTTTGGGACATTGAGTCATTGAAGCATTCATTTGACATTGGGATTTGGACATTGGACATCTCATCCGTTTGGATTTTCTCTATGAGAATACTTTTTACCGGAGGCGGCACCGGAGGCCACTTTTTTCCCATCCTCGCGGTGATCCGCGAGTTGCGGCGCATTGCCGAGGAAGAGCGGATTCTGGACCTGGAGTGCTACTACATGGGGCCGGACGACTTTGGCGTGCCGCTCCTCACCGAGGAAGACGTGGTCGTCATTCGCGTGCGCGCGGGCAAGTGGCGGCGGTACGGCTCGCCTGAAAATATGCTTGATGCGCTGCGCATTCCCGTGGGCCTCGTGCAGGCCGTGTGGAACATGTTTTTGGTAATGCCCGATGCCGTGTTTTCCAAAGGCGGATACGGCGCGGTGCCTGCCATCCTGGCAGCCGCAATCTTTCGCATCCCCATCATCATCCACGAGTCGGACGCGATCCCCGGGAAAGTGAACCGGTTTTCCGCGCGGTTTGCCGCGCGCGTGGGCATCGCGTTCCCCGAAGCGGCGCGGCATTTCCCTCCGAACGCGCAAGAAAAAATAGCGCTCGTGGGCATCCCCCTGCGCAGCCGGATTCTCTTTGGCAGCCGAGAGGAGGCGCGGGAGGCATTTGACATCTACTCCGCGATCCCGGTAGTGGGGATCATCGGCGCCTCGCAGGGCGCGCAACCCCTAAACAACGCGGTTCTGGGGATCGTGACGGAGCTGACCGCGCAGTATGAGGTGCTCCATCAGACCGGGGAGAAGCATTTTGAGAATGTGAAAACAGAGGCGGGCGTGGCGCTGGAGTTCGGGCACAAGGAGCGGTACCATCCGGTAGGATTTTTGGACGAGACCGGCATCCGCGATTTCTATACCGCCTGCGACCTCGTGGTCTCCCGCGCCGGCGCCTCGTCCATCATGGAGATCGCGGCCCGGGGCAAGCCGTCCATCGTGGTACCGCTGTCCCATGCGGCACAGAATCATCAGTGGGAAAACGCGTTTGCATACGCCGCGTCGGGTGCGGCCGTCATTTTGGAGGAAGCCAATGTCACGCCGCACGTGCTGCTCGCGGAAATAAAGAAACTCATTGACGATCCGGAAAAGCGCGCCGCCATGAGCAAGGCGGCGCTCGCGTTCGCCCGCCCGGATTCTGCCGCGGTGGTGGCAAAGGAGATACTGAAGCTTGGCCTACATTGACAAAGAAAATGCCTATGGAAGTCCGACTTCCATAGGCGGTGAAAAAATGCCTGATGAATTAACAATATATCATACCGGCATTTATGGCAGGAGTAAGAGCTGGTGAGCTACAGTCGTCGGATTAGAACGCGAGTCGCTGTACCATCCCGACTTGTAACCATGCTTTTGAAGGTATTCATGCCGCATGGAATCAAGTTGTTCAGAAAGTGCCTCCGGGGTGCACTCCACGATATCCGTGGTCTGGTAGGTTACCTCCATTCCACGCTGACCCCCGGTGGTGTGGTGCCAAAGAACGATGAAACGCATAAATTCTCCTTTCTGTACGCTGTGTAATACCGATCCATAGATGAAAGAAGTATAAACCGAGCAAGAAAGAATGTCAACCCCTCGCGTTCGTATAGCCCCAAGTCCCACCGGGAACCTCCACATCGG
>JBBTVQ010000085.1:0-1115 GCA_038063095.1 Patescibacteria group bacterium | reverse complement strand
TGGCTTTGTTGAATAATTCATGGATACGAGCATGATGCTCCTCTCGCGTCCATGATCTATGCAACAAGATAGGTATCAGGCATCCCGAGCGTAGTCATCAGGTTCAACGCCCGACATCGCAGGAGTAACTCGGTGCGTTGATTACTGGTCGTTCTACTCCGTACTTTGTCAGAAAAGATTGTTTTGAGGCGAAAGAAGGCGTTTTCAGCCATACTCCTGCGATGGTATCCTGCCTCTTCTTTCCATTGTTTCCTCCCCACTGCTCTGATACGACGCAGGTTCTCATCACGGGGCATACGCACTCCTCCTTGATTGCCATGCTTCCATATCTTTGCGTTATGCTGGGGCGGGATGGCAATGGAGGGAATACCGCGCCTCATCAATTCTTCATAGCATACTCGTTTGTCATACGCACCATCAGCCGATACTTGATCTATGGATACAGATGCGGGCACTGCATCTAGTAAGGGAGCAAGCATCTGGCAATCAGCCGTCTCATTACCCGTGACCTCGCCCAGCATGATGTCTCCCGTGCGCTCATCCACCCCGATATGCAGTTTCTTCCATGTTCTTCTCTTGCTCCAGCCGTGCTGTCTGACTTTCCATTCACCCTCTCCATACACCTTGACGCCACTGCTGTCTGCTACGATATGCACGGGTTCTGAAGAAAGGGGGCGGACTCGTATTGCCACCGCGAGCGTCTTGCCGCGCAGAGACAAGGTTGAATGGTCGGGGGACTCCAATGCAGGAGCGAGCTTACCGAGAATACTGGCAAGGAATCCTTCCGTCTGGCGTAGAGGGAGGCGAAATACCTGCTGGAGCGTGAGTGCGGTGGTAATGGCAAGATCGCTGTATTGCTGGGGCTTGCCCCTTCTTCGTTTACCGGTATCCTCTTGTTCCTGCCAATTCTTCATTGCCTCCTCGGTGATCCAGAACAATACCTTACCTCTATCTACGAGCGATTGATTATACTCCCGCCAATTCCTTACCTTGTATTTCTTCTTGTTCTTACGCTTCTCTATAGATTTCTGCGGTTTTGGCTTCTTGGATGGTGTTTTCATACCCTCCATGATACCAAAACCACAGAATCCTGCAGGGAATTATTCAACAATGCC